>JAYZGM010000111.1:0-15806 GCA_036336225.1 Acidobacteriota bacterium
ATTCGCGTGGCCAGCGCGGCCGGTGAAGAAGGAAGTGTGTGCCGCTTCGTGGCTGTGGACGCACTCACGGTCGAGCTGCCGTGTGACAGCGTCGACCTCGTGCTGTTCACCAGATCGTTGTGATGATTGCCTCAAGAGAGCGTCGGTGACGCTCTGAGACGCGTCCACGGGTGGCTACGGCCACGCGGACGGCTGGTCAACATCCAGCCGACCGGCAGACCGGTCACGGTGGACCTGTGTTCAGACGGGGAGCAGACGCCGGTCGGTGAGGTGCATGTTACCGACGCGGCGACGGATGACGTGCGGTCTGCTCAGGCCGCTCTGGCGAACCTGGTTCGAGGCGGGCTGATGGTGGCGGGTGAGAGTGTCTTTCGTGAGTTGGAGTTCCATTACCACACGGTGGAGGACTGGGAGGACTTTCTGCAGCGGCCAAAGACCGGGCGCGTTGAGGCACAGCCGGACCATCTCCGGAAGGCGTTGTCGCTGGTGGCGGAAGGGAGGGCTATTCTGGTCGGGACCGAGGCCACTGTTTTCAGCGTCTTCAGTCTCCGAGGCCGTTAGTCGCGCACTGCACCAGCTACGACGCGGACCCGTCACTGTCGATCCAGTAGCTCGTTCAGGTACCCGCCGTAAGCGGTTTTTTGGAGCTGGCGCGCGACGCGTTCGAGCTGCGTTCGATCTATCCATCCTCGGTTGTAAGCCACTTCCTCTGGGCATGCGACTTGCAACCCTTGTCGAGTCTGAATCGTTTGGATAAAGTTCGCCGCCTGGAGAAGCGCCTCGGGGGTGCCAGTGTCGAGCCACGCGATGCCACGTCCCAGCTTCTCTACTCTCAGCGCATTTTGGCCAAAATACAGACGATTGAGATCAGTGATCTCCAACTCGCCTCGGGCTGACGGTTTCAACGAGGCGGCCAGCTCGACCACCTGGGCGTCGTAGAAGTACAAACCCGTAATGGCGTAGTGGGACTTCGGTGTCGTCGGCTTCTCTTCAAGACTCAACACGTTGCCGTCTTCGTCGAACTCGACGACACCGAACCCCTCGGGGTTTCGGACGTAGCAGCCGAAGATCGTCGCGCCGTTCGCGAGGGTCACGCTTTGCTGGAGGAGACCCTGGAGTCCATGGCCATAAAAAATGTTGTCGCCCAAGATGAGGGCGCAGGCCTGACCAGCAATAAACTTTCTACCGATCAAGAAGGCTTGGGCTAGTCCGTCCGGGCTCGGCTGTGCGGCGTAGGTCAAGCTGATTCCCCACTGGGTGCCGTTGCCGAGCAACTGGCGGAACATGGGTTGCTCGTGTGGCGTCGTGATGATGAGCACATCGCGGATTCCGGCGAGCATGAGTGTGGTCAGCGGATAGTAGACCATCGGCTTGTCGTAGATGGCCATCAACTGCTTGCTTATTGCCTTCGTGATCGGATGGAGACGGGTGCCACTCCCACCGGCGAGGATGATGCCCTTGTTCGTCATGTCGATTTTCGACGGTGATCGTCCCTTTCTGGTCGCGCGTGTCGAACGTGTTCAAAAGCCGATGCAGATCGTACTCGAGAAGGGGGTCAGCCGCGGCGGGCGGTTGAGATCCAAGCTCCTCGTCATGCCTTCCGCTACCGGTCTGGCCAAGCCCGGACACGATTGAGCCATGCACTGACGAATCACCATCGCCCGGACGTGCGTCAGATGGCGCGCACGCGGTCGGCGCACACGACGATTGGGACCGTCACCTTCTGTATTACGGCGCGGTGTGGCTGACGGACCTGTCCGTAGGTGAGTTTGGGATGCGTGCGCCGGCCAGCCTCATGAGCCAGCTCCCGTTCTTTTCCAGCTTCACGATTCATAGCCGCTACGCGCCCCGCCAGACCATCACCGGTGCTCACGATCACCAGATCGGTGTGGGTCTGGAGACGGCGGTCACTCATGTGGTGAGCGGTCGATGGGGAGACTTGACGTGAGAGGACCCGAAGGAACCGTTTCAGACGGTATCAAGAGAGAACCTTCTTGTCGGTGACCTCCATACGGGCACCCATCGGTCTCGCAAACCACCGGCCATGTGTGATCGTCCGTGCAGGGCCGCCACGAACGGGTCGGTTCCCCGCGCCCTTTCAAGAGGGTATCCGACACGTAGTCACGTAGAAGCGGTACACTTCGCGGATGCCGGGCTACGCACCAGCGGAGCCGATGCGGTCGAGCTTTACATGATGGTGTGATGTTACGTATGGAAAGAACCGTGAAGACGACAACTGTGTGTTTCGTGAGTGTCATCATGGCGCTCGCGGGCGCGGTTTTGGCCGCAGGCGCGACGGTGCCTGTAGATCTATCAGCCGTTCGACCAGGACCAGTCTCGGTGAACGCCGTTGACGAGACAGTTGAGGTGATGTGGCCCGATGAGACGGGCCGCTCGTGGACCGCGACGTTCTCACTCGACCCCGACCAACCGCTGATCACCTCGATCGCGGTTGCCGACACCGTTGTCGTGTCTGAGGCTCGGCCCTTCTATCAAGGTGAGACCGGTATCCGCCGTCGGGGATGGAACGCGTTCTTCGACTATCCCCCGAGTCACCCCGATGGGACCCGCCACGCCCAGGGCGTGTTCGCCTTGCGTTCAGCCACGGCGAAGTCGTTCGGCGAACGGGTCGAGATCCTCTTTACGGGGCTGCAGATGGACGTGTTCGACGGTGGTATCGCCTATACCTTCTATCCCGGGAGCCGGCTGGTACATCAGGAAGCAGTGCTCACGACCTATGCGCCGAACGTGGCCTACTACTACGACGCTGGTTGGGAGATTGCGGCCGAGCCCGATCGGCGCCCGGGCGGGAACATGCAGACTCGGGTGAGCTACTACGACACGAGCGGCACCGTGCAGCACGTGTCGTCGACCGGCTTCGACCCGGAACGGGTCGTGGAGAAGGTACGGTATCGGACGCTGGCCATCGATACCGAAGGAGGGAGTGTTGCCGTCTTCCCGGCTCCGCATCAGTATTTCTTTCCGCGTGACTTCACCTCGAATCTCGGACATCTGTGGCATCGCTCGTGGCGCGGTCGCGTGTCGTTCGGTATCCGTCAGATACGTGACACGAACTGGCGGTTCTACCCGTGGATGAATGCACCGGCGGGGAAGACCCAGCGGATGTCGGTGTTCTTCCTGTTGTCGGACGGTGGGGTAGGGGGCACGCTCGATGACGTCTTGGCGTTCACGAATCGGGACCGGTTCCGGCGGCTCGACGGCTACAAGACGCTGAGTACCCATTGGCATCTCGCCTACACGATGCAGGCGCTCGAGCATGGGTTCGAGTGGACGCCGCCGTTCAAGCCGGTCCTGAAGGCGATGGGGGTGGATGCCTCAATCATCATGGACTTCCACGGCGACGGACACCCGCGGGACCTCACCGATCTGAGGCTCGAGGAGCTCGACGCCTACTTCGCGGCCCTCCGAGCCCAATCCGAACCGGACTTTCTGTTGATCCCCAGTGAGGAAGCCAATGTGCATTTTGGCGGGCACTGGGCGCTCATTTTCCCGAAACCGGTGTACTGGTTCATGGACCGACCTGACGGTGGGGCGTTCGAGATGACGGACGGGAAATATGGCACGGTCTATAGCGCGGCCGATGCGGATGAACTGCTGGAGCTGGTACGACGCGAGGGCGGCGTCATGTATCAGACGCATCCGCGGACGAAGGGATCCACCGGCTATCCCGACCAGATAGTCCAGACGGATCACTTTCGTGACCCGGCGTATCTGGGGGCTGGATGGAAGGCGATGCCCGCGGATCTGTCGTCGCCCCGTCTGGGCGAGCGGTCACTTAACCTGCTCGACGACCTGAGCGCACAAGGGTTCAGAAAGGAGATTTTCGGCGAGGTGGATGTGTTTCAGTTCGACGAGACGCACGAGCTATATGCGCACATGAACATCAATTATGTTCGGTTGGACGAGCTGCCTTCATTCGAGCGATGGGGGGACGCGGTCGAGCCGCTCGTGCGGGGTGACTTTTTCACGACCACGGGCGAGGTGCTGTTGCCGAAGGTCGACTATGTGCAGTCGACCGACGACGAGATCAAGGTGATGGTGTCGGCCGAGTGGACCTTCCCGCTGCGGTTCGCCGAGGTCGTATGGGGCAGGGATGACGAGGTCCACCAAGAGCGTTTCCCGTTGGCCAGCACCCGTCCGCATGGCGCGGATGACATGGGATTCCAGCTGGACGCCCCCGGCTGGGAATGGGTGCGAGTGGCTGTGTGGGACGTCGCAGGAAACGGCGCATTCGTCAACCCCACCTGGAGGGACTGAACCTCAAGGAGGTCGGTGGAAGATGCTATCCTGTAACGGTACTGGTAGGTTTCTCACGGACGGGACACACGCAGGTTGGAGGAACTCGATGCGGCGACATACCACGTGGCTCGGGGCGGCTGTGGCCGTGCTCCTGGGAACCGGCCCGGTGCCGGCTATGGCTCAATCTGAGGGCGACGTCAGTTTTACCGACCACATTAGACCGATCTTCGAGCGTAGTTGCTGGAACTGTCATGGTGAGGCATCGCAGCTCTCCGATCTGGATCTGCGCACGCGCGAATCGGCGATCGCCGGGGGCACACGTGGCGTCGCCCTTGTGCCGGGTCAATCTGAGGAGAGCCGGCTCTATCGCGTGCTCGCCGGGCTGGACGACCCACCGATGCCAATGGGCGGTGACGGGCTCACCGAAGCAGAGATCACGGCGGTCGGGGCGTGGATCGATGCGGGCGCGCACTGGGACGACGCGGGCGCGACCAGCGCCGACGCGGCGCTCGCGGCACTCGAGAACACCGAACTGCCCCCCGGCGCCAGAGATTACTGGGCGTTCCAGTTGCCGGAGCAGGCGCCGGTCCCTGCCTCGTCCACCTTCGAGCACCCCGTGGACCGGTTTCTCGAGGCAGCGCGTCAGCAGGCAAGGGTTACCGCCGGTTCCCGGGCCGACCCGCTGACAAGGCTTCGACGTGCCTATCTCGATCTGACGGGACTACCGCCGACGCCGGACCAGATCGACGAGTTCTTGGCTGACACCGAGCGCGGTGCGTGGGAGCGTCTGATTGAACGGCTTCTCGACTCGCCGCACTATGGCGAGCGCTGGGGGCGTCATTGGATGGACGTTGCGCGATACGCCGATTCAACCGGGTTCGAGCAGGACTACACTCGGCCTAACGCGTGGCGGTATCGCGACTACGTCATCAATGCGTTCAACAAGGACAAGCCGTACAACCAGTTCTTGCGGGAGCAGATCGCGGGTGACGAGCTTGACTACGTCACCGACGAGACCCGTATCGCGACTGGGTTCCTGCGAGCCGGGCCGCGGGTGGATTTCCGGGAGAAGGACAACCCGGAACGCCGGCATGACTATCTCGATGACATGCTTGCGACCTTGGGGCGTGGCGTGCTCGGGATGACCGTGCACTGCGCCCGGTGTCACGACCACAAGTTCGACCCGATCCTGCAGAAGGACTACTACAGCATGCAGGCGTCGATTTTCGGGTATGTCGAGATCGACTGGCCGCTGCTTGACCAGGCCGAAGCCGCCGCGTATTGGGCGAAGAACGAGCAACTCGATAAACAGCAGGAGCCCCTGCAGGCCGAGATCGACGAGATCGAGGCGCCGCATCGTGAGCGGTTGCGGCTCGAGCTCATCAGAGAGCGGTTCCCCGAGAACGTGCAGCAGGCGGCAATGAAGCCGGAGGAGGAGCGCACGGCGGGCGAACAGCTTTTGGCGACGCAAGTGCTCTCCATCAATCCGCCGCGACGACGGGTGGTTGAGGCGCTCTCCGACGAGGAAGGCGATCGCTGGACCAAGCTGATGGCGGCGGTCGAGGCACTCGACGCCTTGCGTCCTCCCGAGCCGGCGATGGCCGAGATCGTGACCGATGGCGACCATCGGTTTGCCCCCAACGGGCCAGGGGATGACATCATCGGCTGCCCCGAGTGTCGGATTCCACCCGAGGAGCCTGGGACGTTCTTGCACGAAGCGGGGGGGCCGGCCTACGAGACGCCGCCCAACTACTTCCTTATCCGCGGTGACCCGTTCAGTCCTGGTTCTCTGATGACGCCCGGGTTCCTGACGGTGGCGACCTACGGCGACCCGCCGACCGAGATCCCTCGGCCCAATCAACGTACGGCTGGCCGTCGGCTCGCCTTGGCTGAGTGGATCGCGTCGCGGGACAACCCGCTGACGGCTCGGGTCCTCGTGAACCGGATGTGGCATCACCACTTCGGCCGGGGTATCGTGCCTACGCTCGACAATCTTGGCAAGATGGGCGACCCACCGACCCACCCGGAGCTGTTGGACTGGCTGGCCGTGGAGTTCATGAACCGCGGCTGGAGTATCAAAGAGATGCACCGGCTGTTGATGACTTCCGAGGCGTATCAGATGGTCTCCGCGTATGAGCACGCCGAGAGCCGCGCCGCCGACCCCGAGAACCAGCTGTTGTGGCAATACCACCCCCAGCGTCTCGAAGCCGAGGTGCTGCGTGACGCGATCATGACAGTGAGCGGGGGAATTGACCTGACGGTGGGTGGGAAACCGGTCTTCCCTCACGTACCGGAGGAGATTCTGAAAGCGTCGGAGGGGAAGGGCTACTGGGACAATCAACCCGATGGTCCAGAGGTGTGGCGTCGCAGCGTCTATGTCTATCGACGCCGGTCACTGGGTTTCCCCTTCTTTGACACCTTCGATCTGCCCGACCAAAATCAGACCGCGGCGGCTCGCAACGTCTCCACCGTGGCGACCCAAGCTCTGACCTTGATGAATAACCAGTTCGTGCTTCGTCAGGCGGAGCTGTTCGCCAAGCGATTGCAGGAGGAGGCCCCCGGTGACCTCGAGCAACAGATCGAGCTGGCGTATCAGATCGCGCTGACCCGAACCCCGACCGCCGACGAGGCGGCCGTGGCGAAGAGCCTGGTTGCGGAGCAGTCTCTGGTTGACCTGACGCACGTGATTCTGAATTTGAACGAGTTTCTGTATTTGAGGTAACGACGATGCACGACCATCATCATCACCATTGTCGGAAGCGGACGTTTTGGGATCGGCGGAACTTCCTGTTTCAGTCGGGCGGTGGTATTGCCGGGTTGGCCTTGGCTCACATGCTCGACCGCGAGGGGGTGCTGGCGGCACCGGCCGATGCGTGTAACGAGCCGATCCCGGGGAACCCGTTTGCCCCCCAGGCACCACACTTCGAGCCTCGGGCGGCAGCGGTGATCTCGCTCTTCATGAGTGGCGGGGTGAGTCAGGTCGATACCTTCGACCCCAAACCGGCGCTCACGAAGTACGCGGGCCAGCCGATGGCCGAGTCGGTGGTCGTGCGTCAAGGCCACCCCGGGCCGCTCATGCCAAGTCCGTTTGAGTTCCAGAAGTACGGAGAGAGCGGTATCGAGGTGTCGGAGATTTTTCCCCACCTGGCCCAGAAGGTAGACGAGATGGCGTTCATCCGGTCGTTGTATGGCCGGTCGAACGATCACATCCAGGCCACCTACGAAATGCAGAGTGGCCAGATCCGTATGGGATTCCCGGCCGTTGGTTCGTGGGTCACCTATGGGCTCGGTTCCGAGAGTGCGAGTCTGCCGGCGTTTGTGGTCATGAACGACTATCGTGGCGGACCGCTCGGTGGGCCCAACGACTGGAGCGCCGGCTTCATGCCGGCGACCTATCAGGGAACCCTGTTCCGGGCGGTTGGTGACCCCATCGTTGACCTGCAGCCGCCCGAGGGAATGACGGCGTCGCAGCAGCGGGCACGTCTTGACACACTGGCTACGCTCAACGAAATGGATCTGGCCAAGAACCCGGGCAACTCGGAGTTGGCGGCGAGGATCAACTCCTATGAGCTAGCCTACCGGATGCAGGGTTGCGCGCCGGAGGCGGTCGATACGTCGGCGGAATCTGACGCGACAAAGAAGCTCTATGGGTTGGACAACTCCCTGACCGAGCCGTTCGGGCGCCAGTGTCTCATGGCCCGTCGCTTGGTCGAGCGTGGTGTGCGGTTTGTACAGCTTTTTCACGGCGGGCTCGGTGTGCAGAACACCGATACGTGGGACGCGCATAGCAACCTGAAGGAGAACCACACGCAGCATGCGGCCGAGACCGACCTGCCGATCGCGGGTCTCCTTACCGACCTGAAGGCACGGGGCATGCTCGATTCCACGCTCATCGTCTGGCACGCCGAGTTTGGTCGGATGCCGATCTCCCAGCGTGGCGTCGGCCGCGACCATAACCCGGGCACGATGACCGGGTGGATGGCTGGAGCTGGAATC
Organism: Acidobacteriota bacterium; assembly: GCA_036336225.1. Classification (GTDB taxonomy): domain Bacteria; phylum Acidobacteriota; class Vicinamibacteria; order Vicinamibacterales; family UBA8438; genus JAJEEA01. The sequence continues at coordinate 8,257 of JAYZGM010000111.1, forward strand.
CAAGGGGGACAGGTCATCGGCGCCAGCGACGAATTTGGCTACAAGGCCGAGCAGCAGCGCGTGTCGTCACACGACCTCCATGCCACGATGCTGCATTTGCTTGGTATGGACCATACCAAGCTGACCTATCGCTACAATGGACGGGATATGCGGCTGACCGACGTGCACGGGACGTTGATCCCGCAGCTTGTCGCTTAATTCCGCTTGCCAGGGTGTCGCTGAGCCGGGCCGCGAGTGTTTCGTAGCCCGGCTTTTTCGTCTAGCTACCGGTAGCAGTCCGTGGTTGAACCCGGCGTGGCCCCGAGAGCGGGGTTGGGCGCGGCTGGCCTCACTGCTGGCCTACCCATACGTTCGTGGATGTGGGTTCGCTCAGCGTGTCGCTCCACATGAATCCGTCATTCCACATGAATCCATCGAGCCCTTCGAGGTAGTAGTACCCTTGGGCGTCCCGGTTGGCGTGGCCCGTCGTCGTCGGATGCACGGCCCGGTAGGCGTCCACCAGACCGACACCCTGCTGGAACACGCTATAGAGCGGGCGGCCGTCTCCGCGACCGTCATGTCAACGCTTTGCACGAGAAATCGGGAACGTGAGGCTTCATCGTGAACCCCGAAAGCGAGTCCGGCCAGACAGATTGCCGCCCCGTGGTCGCGAGATTGAATCTGAGCGACATTGTCATCTTGCTTTGTCTCAGGCCCTTTGTAATGGTGATGTCCAAGTGGCTGACCAATAGCTGGAGCAAGACCCACGCCAACGTCGCCGGTTATGTCCTGTCATGACCGATGTGCAGTTCTGTGTAGTCGACGCGCGGACAAGACGTACAAGAATCATTATCAGTACGCACCAACATTATTAAAGGAAGTCGATTTCTGGGCACGCTGGTGTAGTAGCTGCGCTCTTCATCTGGGGAGCGTTCCTCGGTGCCACGCTCAACGAGAGCGGAGCAATAACTGAAACGGAATGTCTAGAATTTGGACACTAAGTTAGGGCTGCGCGAGTGATTGCTCACGGGCGGCGCTAGTCGCCCACGAGTGGCGTCCGCCTCGGTGAACATAGATTCCTACACTGGGGGACGGTATAGATTACGCAGCGAAGGGTCCTGGTCGAAGCGTGTGACAAAGCGCGCCTCGCGGGCGGGGAGTGGGATTTTTCAGGGGGTCGCGCCGCGCCCGCGTGGGGTTCGGGGTAACGTCCCGTCTAATGTAGGATACGACCATGATGAAACTGATGAATCCGAGTACGTTGGTCGTTGTACTGTCGCTGGCGTCGTGTGTGGTGGCGTTTGCGGCGGCGGCAAGTGCCCAGGTGACGGTACCCGCGCCCGATGACGTGGCCGCGGCCCCCGGCGATGCGGAAGTAACCGCATCAGGACTCGCCTCGAGGGTGCTTCAGGGGGGGACGGGCACGGAGAATCCCGGTCCAACCAGCAACGTCACCGTGCACTACACCGGGTGGACAACGGATGGGCGCATGTTTGACAGCTCCGTCGCACGTGGACAGCCGGCGACCTTTCCACTCAATGGTGTGATCCGTGGGTGGACGGAAGGGGTCCAGCTGATGGTCGAAGGGGAGAAGCGGCGTTTCTGGATTCCCGCCGGTCTCGCCTACGGTGAGAACCCGGGTGGCGGACGGCCGGGTGGGCTCCTGGTGTTCGATGTCGAGTTGCTTCGCATCCAATAGGCACCCGATGGGCTCCGGTCGTTGTGGGCCGAGCCCCGGAGCCCGGCGTGTGCCGCCTTCCGTGCGGCGGGGGGCGTGAGACGCGACCGCGCCATCTTCATCAGCAGGTCACGGACAGGTCAGGGCTATCGATAGCGCTCGGTTCTCCCTTGTCGCTAGGTATCTCGTAAGGGCAAAACGCCCGCCGTCGCATCACGGTTGCTCGCCCTTGCGGCGATGGCAGTCTCCGCTTGAGCGGGGCCATCGAATAGTGCCTGCCAGTGAAGCAGGCCCGATATCACCCGGTGGTTTGAGGCAAATCTTCACTCGCCGGCTGTGGCAAAAGCTCCGCTGTCTTGGAGTGGTGCTGAATCTCACCTGTCCGGCGTGGCTCCTTGGTCGAAAATACCCAGTTTGTTCCTTCGTCGCGTCTGGCCAACCGACCTCAACGCCGCTGTCCGTGCTACGCGGGGCTTTACCACGGGCTGCTAGGATTGCGCGCGGTTTCCTCGCTTTGGGGGCACTGCCGTCGGTCGTCGACGCCGGGCTCGAATCGGAGTCGACGGGATCACACACGGCGTCGACGATGGAGGCTGGTGGCGGGGGCGAAGCCCTCGTGTTGCCGGACGACCACCTCTATTCCACGTTGATCGCCGACCCGATTCGCGCGACGTTTGCCCTGCCGCGATTGAGTCTGGGCGCGGGTACCATTTCTGCCGCCGGGTTGGCGCGGAACGGTGTCAAGATAGGCGGGCGTCTTGGGCTGGTACGTTTTCGCCCGGGCGGCAATCGTGACCGGGGGCTCCAGATCGGCGCCGAGCTGGGTTTTGCGGGCCAGCTTGACCGCGAACACGAGTCCGGACAACCTGGGTGGGTCGGGTACTGCGGATGGGCTTCGAACTCTACGATGGGCGGTCGTGGATGAGCGAGTTCTTCGCGCGCGCCGAGCGATACGTCGCCGCTAGTATCTGGTTCGATGTCTGATGTTCATGGCGGGCTCCGATTCGGGGCACCCTCGAATTCCCTGCAGAAGTGTGCAAGATTAGAATCCAACACCGCGCTCGTTGACTGATTCGTCAGGAGGTTACCATGGGACGTTGTTTTAGGCTCGCTTTGTTCGTGTCAGTTGGACTGCTTCCCGCCACAGTCGCAGTGGCACAGGTCGAGAGCTATACGCCGGTGACCTCGGCGATGTTGAATGAGCCAGACCCGGCCGACTGGCTTAGCTGGCGTCGGACCCTCGACGGGCAAGCCCATAGTCCGTTGGATCAAATCAACACCGCCAACGCTGGTGAGCTCCGGCTGGCATGGAGCTGGGCGCTCCGGCAGGGTCCACAGCAGACGACCCCGCTGGTGCACGATGGCATCCTCTACATCGCCAACCCTGGTGAGATCGTCCACGCCTTGGATGCGGCGACCGGCGATCTCGTCTGGGAATACGAACGTGGGGCCGAGGCGCCTGGAAGCAGTTTTGGTGGGCCGCCGCCCGGTCGTATGCATCGGAACATCTCGATGTATGACGACAAGATCTTCTTGAACACGGCCGATGCCCACGTGGTCGCGATCGACGCCCGCACCGGTGACGAACTCTGGGATGCGGACATCGATCAGGGGGTTGGCTATCAGTTCTCGAGCGGATCCATCGTGGCCGATGGCACCGTGGTGTCCGGTCTCACCGGGTGTGGACGCTACCGCGAGGAGAGCTGTTACATCGTGGGCGTCGACGCCGATACCGGCGAGGAGCGGTGGCGCACGTCGACGGTGGCGTTGCCCGGGCAGCGCGGGGGTGACACATGGGGTGATCTGCCACCGATGTTCCGCGCTGGAAGTGACTCGTGGATACCGGGGAGCTACGACCCCCTGACCCGCACGCTCTTTCATGGGACCTCGCAGGCCAAGCCGTGGGCACGAGCGGTCCGTGGCACCGACGGCGATGCGCTCTATACGAATTCGACACTGGCGCTCGACCCCGACACGGGTGACATGAAGTGGTACTACCAGCACCTTCCCGGGGAAACGCTCGACATGGATGAGGTGTTTGAGCGCATTCTCGTGGACTATGACGACCGACGTTCCGTCTTTACCATGGGGAAGATCGGGGTGCTGTGGGAGATGGCCCTTCAGACCGGACAGTTTCGGAGCGCTCACGACCTCGGGTATCAGACCGTGGCGGATATCGACCCGACCACCGGCCAGGTTTCCTACCGCGATGGGACGATTCCTGTAATCGGCGAGGAGGTCTACTGGTGTCCAAGTACGGCGGGATTCAAGAGTTGGCGTGCCATGTCGTATTACCCCGAGCTGGAGGCGTTCTTCATTCCGGTCAATATGAACTGTGAGACCGCCGTGTTCGGTCCCGTCGATCGGGTTGCCGGCGGTGGTGGCACCGGGCCCGTGCGTCGCACGAATCATCATCATCCCGACAGCGATGAGCAGCTCGGCGAGTTCCTCGCCATGAGCATGCGCACGGGTGAGGTGATGTGGCGTCGTCGGTTCAGGACACCAATCAATAGCGCCGCGCTGACGACATCTGGGGGCCTCGCGATCGCCGGAGGGTGGGACCGTGACGTCTTTGTCTTTGATGCCAGGACCGGCGAGACGCTCTGGGAGACGCGACTGCCGACTTCGATTCAGGGATTCCCTATCACCTACGCGGTTGAGGGCAAGCAGTATCTGGCTATTCCCACCGGTATCGGAGGGGCCAGCTGGGGCGGAATGCTCCCGGCAGACCTCACACCGGAGGTAAAACGACCGGCGGGCGGCAACGGCCTCTTTGTCTTTGCCCTGCCGTAACGGCACATCGGACGGAGGCCACGCTTCGCCGCACCCACGACCTTGCCGCGCTGGGCCGTGATCCACGCGTGTGAACGGGGTCTCTGGTGGGGGAGGCGTTGGGGAAAGTGCGCTGATACGTCCCAACATGAAAACGGCCCGTTCGTCCGGGTGGACGAGCGGGCCGTGTCTGCACCCCGTCGAGTGTCTTTACTGGAGGGGCGGGTTGGGTGCGGCCAGCACTTCAGTGAACGAGGCGCCTTCCTGGCGCTCGAACCGCTGTGTACGACCTAGTACATTGTCGGCACCATACCAGTTGCCATCTGGATCGACCGAGAATTGGTGGAGTTCGCGGAACTGGCCTGGGCCCTCACCTTCGAGGTCGAACTGGAAGAGCCGGTTCCCGTTCACATCCAACTTCACCATCTTGGGGGGCATGTTGTCTGCCACCCAGACGTCATACCCGGTCACATAGATATCATTCGGGAAGTCGAAGTTGGGCCATGTCCCGATCGGCGAGATGTTCGGGTGATACCAGGTGGAGCGTGTCGTCTGATTGAAAACCTGGATCCGATCGTTGTTCCGGTCGGCGACATAGATGTTGCCACGGGTGTCGGTGGCCACGGCGTGAACCGCGTCAAACTGCCCGCGACGGCTGCCTTTCTCCCCCCAATGGGTCACATAGTTGCCGTCGGCGTCAAATTTTACGACGCGGGAGTTGTCGAGGCCATCGGCCACGAACATTGTGCCGTCTTCGAGAAACGCGATGTCCTGCGGTCGTCCGAAGTGGGTTTCATCGTTGCCACTGACACCCTCTTCTCCGAGCGTCATGAGTAGTTCGGACCCATCGTTGGAGAAGGCATACACGACGTGCTTGGTCTCATTGACGACCCAAACGCGACGTTCGGGGTCAGACGGGTTGATGCGGATCTTGTGTGGTCCGTTCGTGCCCTCGAAGAGCGAATCCCACTGCGTCCAAGACTCGATCATATTGCCCTCGCCGTCGACGACAAAGATACTGTTCCGCCACACCCGCTGGCCGTCTTCGGGCTGCAACGCGTTAAGCCCGATGGATCCGACAAATCCGGTGAACCCGCTGGGCACCGGATCCGGGAGCTGAAATTCGCCCCGTTGAATGACAAAGATCCGGTCTGCCGATTCGGCGTAAACACCCGGATGTGACCCCCACGCAGAGCCCGCCTGGGCAAATGGCTTCATCCAGCCGTCGACTACGTTATAGGGGCTATCACCCACGACCAGACGCTCTTGGAGGGCGACAGGGCCGGCGACCAGACCGGAACCCACGACAACAGTCAACACGAGAACAAACGCACGCATGGTTGTCCTTTCTCTCTGTACCAAGTTGATCTATTTGGTGCCTTCGACCGGCTGTGTGTTCAAGCGCCTGGCGCCGGCCATGATGCCGTGGAGTCCGTAGTTGCCCTCGTGACACGCATACTCGTAGAGCGGTCCGTCGGTGCGCCGGAAGGGGATCGCCACACTCCAAGCCTGGGTGTAGTTGTTCGGGTCGTCGATGGTGAATTCGTACATCACCGTATCGGGGTCTACCCGGGTGAATCGCTCGATCAGTTGGGTGTCCTTGGACGAGCCGCTGAAGTTTGTCGCCTGACGGAACTGCTTTGTCTCGATGATGAGCGAATCACCCTCGTAGTGGCCTCGCGAGTCACCGACCCACTGGCGAATGTCCCCGTGGTCGACGTCGCCGACCGGAATGATCCGAGTGTTATGGATGTGCTCGTTGACGATCGTCACATACCCGGGAGTCTGGAGGATGAGCACGTTGTTGTTGTAGGAGCCTGGTCGCATTGGAGGACCGGAGTTAGAGCCCATCAGACAGCGATCACCGAGGCTTCGATCCGTGTAGTGGTCCGCGAACCCGTTGCGAAGGTTGAGACGACGAGTACGATTTATTTCCCGAAACTCCGGTGTGTACGGGATGCGTCCGGTCGGTGGATCGACCACCAAGGATGTTCGCTTGTCGCTGGTGAGCTCGATACCCCGTTCGTACCAGAATTCGTTGTAGGAGAGGACTCCACCCTCGGCTCGGGATTGATAGCCGGCGCTCGGGGCCCCGGTTTCCGGGTCGAACAGATCGCGGTTGAGCCGGGTCCGCTCCGACGCTTCGAACGTCGCTGCATCCTCGGGACTCAAGGTGTCCTGATCGGCCAAGGCCTGGGGCCGCTCCAAGGGGGTCAAGGTGCGAAACGTGAAGACACCCGAGACGTCGGGATACTCGGCCGGCAGGGCGGTGGCGTTCAACTGCGCGACGGCTGGCAGCGACGCGAGTGTAAGTGCCGAGACGGTACATAAGCCGACAAGACATCGTGTGATCATGGCGTGGTCTCCGCTTGGTGCGTTCTAACTAGTCTACCCGGTCGGGGTTGGATGTCCCACCGGTGGTCACAAACTTACCATCAAATGCTAATCCTACCGCTGGTGACCTTGGGGTTCAACGGGGTGGTTGTCGGTTGCGCCCGACAAGTGCCTTGGGCGATGATGCCGAGGCATACAGACAGAGAATGTGTTGCAAGGAGGGGCCGTGCACAAACGGGAATCAGTGACCTGCTTACGGGGAGCGCTCGTGGTGCTCATGCTGGCCGGGACCGTGTGGAGCGTGCAGACAGGTGTTGTGGCCCAGGAGCCGAGCGACCGGACCATCGCCGCCGGACGCCGTTTGTTCCACCAGAAGGCTGATTGCCAGGCGTGTCATGGCTGGTCCGGGGACGGTGTCAAAATGGACAACCAGTCACCGGACGGGGCCAATCTCCGACTGAGTCAGCTGGACCGTGATCAGCTGGTATTTGTCATCAAGTGTGGACTTCCCGGTCGAGAAATGCCGGCGTTCGATCGCCGTGCCTACACCGACGACCGGTGTCTCGGGCGCACGCAGGCGGATTTGGACCGTATGGGGTTGACGCTCCCGGAGCCCGCGGCGACGCTTCAGAACCGGGAGGTGGAACGGCTGGCCGACTTCCTGCTGGCCAAAGTCGTGGGCCAGGGTGAAATGAATCGGGATCGGTGTATCGACTTCTGGGGCGAGGAAGTCGATGTGTGCGACCAATATCAATAGGAGGACGACGATGAGCGACGCCATTGAAGG
>JAYZGM010000112.1:0-8193 GCA_036336225.1 Acidobacteriota bacterium
CCCCACGATGACCGCTGTCTGACAGATTTTCCGACGACGACTCACCTGAACCGCGTCGTGCCCCCGGTCAGGGGTCATCCAACAAACGCTGCACACGTTGTGCGGCGGCCCGAACCTGCTTCGGGATACGTTGCACGACGATGTCACCAGCGACGCCATAGTCATCCAACCGACGGAGCTCCGCCACGAGTCTCGATGCGAACGCGGCTCGGGCACGGTCGCGATGCTCGACCAACGTGCCGCGTGGCGGACATCCACGCACCGCCACCTCTGGATAGTGCTTCGCAAAGGTGGCGAGACACCGGCGTATGGCGAACGCCTTGGCGACCAACAAAGCCGACCCTGGCGCGATCCCCACCTCCGAGAGTGCCGTCATTCCCAACGTCACGTTCTCGAGTGTGTTGCTGGCCGCCACCTCGGTCGTGACCGCCGAGTCAGGGACGCCAAGACGCAGGAGCTCATCTTTGAAAACGAGCGCTTCTGGCTTCTCGAACACAGGCTCGGTCATTGGTCCGAGCCGACCCGAGATGAGGATCCGTGGAGCCCATCCGTCCGCATACAGCTCGGCGGCGCGACGCGGCACGTCGACCCCAAGACTCCCGAAGACGAAGATGACATCACTCGATACAGGGGTCTGGACGTCGCAGAGGAAGCTCCAAATCGGGTAAAGCAACGCCTCATACTCTTGCTCCCCGATCTGCTCGAACCATCCCGGCACCAATCCATCTTCTCCCAACTTGTCTCGTATCCGTCCAGACCGTGGTGGTTCTCGTACGCTATGATCAATGATCGAGTGTCGGCCTGCGACACCGTTCATCGGCCACACCCGCTCTGGCTCGATCAGCCAGCAACCGGACCAACACCGTGCCATACACGTCTTTGATCCAACGAGCGACCGTGGGTTTGGTCTCGAATCGCCACGTATGCATTCGTCCACCAGGTTCAGCACGTCACGTGCTGATGGCGATAGTGCTGCTGACCACAATCGCGCCTGCTGGCAGCCAATCACTGGGCGACACCCTCACGCTGATCTCCAATGAAGGCCGCCGGGTCATCCAGACGGTGACCATCGACGGGCGACCGATGGTCGCCCTGACCGAGCTCGCTGAACCGTTCGGTTTGTCCATCGAGGCCGGGCAGGAGTCTGGTCGACTGACCATCTTCAAGAACCAGATCGTCATGGTGCTGACGGCCAACGACGGCATCGTCTCGGTCGCCGGTCGACTCGAGGCATTGACGGCACCACCGGTGGAGCGGCGTGGCGTGTGGTATGTACCGATCGATTTCATCGGTCGCGCCCTCCCGCTGGTCCACAATGAAACGGTCGACCTCAGACCACGGTCCCGGTTGGTGATTGTCGGCGACATCCGCGTCCCACAGGTCGTCGCCCGATACCAGCGGTCCGGCTCAGGCGCGCGACTACGTTTCATGGTGACCCCAGCCGCCGAACCCAGCGTGACGCAAACAGCCAACCAACTGATGATCGCCTTCGACGCCGACGCCCTCGATCTGGTCACGCCAGACCTCGTACCGGACGAACTGCTACGGACCATACGCGGCGATGAGACGAGCGCACGACTGACCCTGCAACTTGGCGAGTCGTTCGGAGGATACGGCGTGTCCTCTGCGCCAGCCCTTGGGGGCAGCAGCGAGGTGGTCATCGAGCTCAACCCCCTAGTCGTATCACCCACGGTACCGCCCCTACCCACCGCCCCGCAGACGGCCGAGGCGTCGCCCGGCGACACCAATACGGACCTTCCGGCCATCGCCGATCTCTCTCAATCCCAAACCGTCCGCGCCGTGGCGATTGACCCCGGTCACGGTGGGGCTGACACCGGCTCAGCCGGGCCGGAGGGGACCCTCGAGAAGGACGTCACCTTGTCGGTCGCGCGCCGGCTCAGAAATGCCATTCAACGCCAGCTCGGGCTACGGGTCGTCCTCACCCGGAACGATGACACCGACGTGTCTCTGGATGAACGGGCCGCTATCGCGAACAACAATCGAGCCGACCTGTTTATCAGCCTGCACGCCAACGCGTCGATGCGGGAAACCGCCGTTGGGGCGGAGGTTTTCTATCTCAGCCAAGGCGAATACGCGAACACCACGAGCGAAACCCTCTCCAATAGCGGGCAGCCGGTTCCCGTCGCCGGGGGCGGGTCCCGCGTCCTCGACGTCGTGCCCTGGGAAATGACGCAACTGCGCTTCATCGGTCGATCAGAACATTGGGCCCAGACGATCACAGACGCACTGAGCCTGCTACTTCCCATGAGCCCCCGTGGATTGCAACAGGCTCCGTTTCGGGTACTAGTCGGCGCCAACATGCCGGCGGCACTCATCGAAATGGGGTTTCTCTCGAACCCTGATCAGGAAGTCCAGCTCAGCTCTTCGACCTTCCAAGACGCGGTTGTGAACGGGTTGCTCAGAAGCATCGTACGATATCGTGACGACCTCGAACGTGGACTGCCCAAAGAACCAGGACCTCCGACGGACGAGCCTGAGCCGAGAGGGAACCGTCTCCCATGATCCGCGACTACTGGCTGGTCGGCGTGGTCGGCATGGCCGGTCTCGTGGGCTTGTGGGTTCTGTTCATCGGGCTCCCTGAGTGGTATCCGACCGAGACATCGTCGACCCCAGCGCAGTCTCGTCCGCCCCAAACGACGGACAACGCGGGCGTGATCTCCACACTCTTTTTTGTCTCCGAGGATGGCATGCGACTCATGGGGGTCGAGCGCGAGATCGAGCGACGAGCAGAGGCCACCGCGCAGGCCCGCCTCGTCTTAGAAGCACAGTTGTCTGAACCACCGGCCCCACTCCTGTCTCCCATCCCAGACGGCACGACGCTTCGAGCGATCTATCTGACAGAACGGGGCGATGCTTTTGTCGATCTCAGTGAGGACATCTTGATCAATCACTCTGGTGGCTCGCTGGAAGAGCTCTTCACCGTCTACGCCATCGTGAACGCGCTAACCACAAACATCCCCGCGATCTCCGCCGTGCAGATTCTGGTCAACGGACAAGAGGTCGACACGCTCGTCGGCCACGTGGACCTCCAGCGCCCCCTAGCCTCGGACCTCCGGCTGGTGGGCATCCCTGAACCTGACCCGGAAGATGGCGTCGCGGAGCTATCTTCGTGGCGGGGAGAAGTCTTACCCTACAACCCGCGTTGCACTCCCAACTGGTCATGACCAACACTGCTCGCTCCGACGCTCGCCCATCTGATCAACTCCGTCCGACGAGACTGACTCCGAACTATCTCGAACACGCGGAAGGTTCGGTGTTGATCGAAGCGGGGCGGACCAAGGTAATTTGCTCGGCGAGCGTCGAAGACAAGGTCCCACCGTTTCTTCGCGGCTCAGGGAAGGGCTGGGTGACGGCTGAGTACGGGATGCTCCCCCGCGCCACGTCGACTCGAACTATACGGGAAGCCAGTCGTGGAAAAGTCGGTGGTCGAACCCAGGAAATTCAGCGCCTAATCGGTCGGTCGCTACGGGCAGTGACCACACTCAGCGCACTGGGTGAACGGACGATCTGGATCGATTGTGACGTCATCCAGGCAGACGGAGGGACACGAACAGCCTCCATCAGTGGAGGGTTCGTGGCGCTGGTCTTCGCGCTCCGTGATCTGCAGCGACGCGGCGTGTTGGGACGCCTGCCCGTGACCGACCACGTGGCGGCGATCAGTGTGGGCATCGTCGGGGAAACACCGATGCTCGATCTCGCCTACGAGGAAGACTCGACGGCTGAGGTGGATATGAACGTCGTCATGACCGGTGACGGTCGATTCATCGAGGTGCAAGGTACAGCCGAAGGCGCACCGTTCTCTCGAGTCCAACACGACGCCCTCCTGGGCCTGGCCGAGAGAGGTATTCGACAGCTCGTCGAGATGCAACGAGAGCTCGTCGGCGAGCTCAACGCGTAACCACCGTGTCGCGACCCACGTTACTGCTTGCCACCACCAACCCGGGCAAACTCCGAGAGATCCGAGACATCTTGGGCGTGCTGCCCTGGACCCTGGTCACACTCGCTGACTACGCCAGCGTTCCCGAACCGGAAGAGACCGGCGCCACGTTCGCTGACAACGCCAGGCTCAAGGCACGGTATTACGCGACACACATCGGTCTACTCGCCGGCACCCGGCTCGCGGTCGCCGAGGATTCCGGTCTCGAGATCGATGCGCTTGGGGGTGAGCCTGGAGTTCGGTCCGCCAGATTCAACGGCGAGTCATATGCCGAAAAGTTCGCCACGATCGGTCGGATGCTCGCCGACCAAGGGGTGGCCACCAGCTCAGCGCGTTTTGTGTGCGCGCTGACCCTGGCCCGCGGCGACGACATCTTCTGGGAAACCTCGGGCTCAGTCGAGGGTCAGATTCAACTCCCACCGCGGGGTGACCATGGATTCGGCTACGATCCGATCTTCTACTACCCGGCCTATGGTCGAACGCTGGGTGAAGTTACGCCGCAGAAAAAGGCCGCCGTGAGCCATCGGGGGCAGGCATTTCTCGCGCTCCGTTCTTACCTCACAACCCTTCGTGTCGCCGAGACGACCGACCGCGACTAGTGGTCGGTCGTGCTCACTGCACCGCGCCGCCCGAGTCCACGTGCGGTATCGCTATCACGAACCTCGTGCCACCGCCATCCCGGTTCTCAGCCCGCACCGTGCCACCGTGTAGACCGATGAGATGCTTGACAATCGCGAGCCCCAAGCCAGTGCCGCCAGTGTCTCTGCCACGCGCGAGATCGACCCGATAAAAGCGCTCGAAAACCCTGGTCAGCTCGGCATCTGGTATCCCGGGTCCGCGGTCGGATACGACAATCAGCAGCGACGCGTTGTCATAGACCGCCCCCAATTCGATGGTTCCGTCCACGGGCGAATAGCCGACGGCATTCTCGACAAGATTCCGGACGGCGTCGTGCAGCTTCCGCGCGTCGGCGCTTACGACACTCACCGAGTCCGGAACCGACACTACGACACGTAGACGTTTGGCCTCCACCAATGGCGCGAGCTCATTGGTCACCGACGAAAACAGCGTGTCAACCGAGCAACGGGTCACATCCAGTGCTTCCTGACCGGCATCAAGTCTCGCCAATCGGAGCAGGTCGCTGACCAGACGCTCCATGCGCGCACTGTTCCTGGCGATGATCGATAGGAACCGGCGATCTTCGTCGGCACTCACCTGGTCGAGCAACGTCTCCACGCCACCGCGGATGGCGGTGAGCGGCGTCCGCAGCTCGTGGGACACGTTGGCCACGAAGTCCTGCCGAACCAGATCCGCCCGACGAAACTCGGTGACGTCGTGTAACACCAGTGCGACCCCACGTTCACTGTTTACCAAGAACGGTCGCGCATTGGCCAGCAACACCCTCGCAGGATCCGTGTTTAGCGCCACCTCATTGGCCGGGGCCTCGTCCCCTGCCCTGGCGGCGCCGATCACCCGAATCACTTCTGGATGGCGAATCAGCTCGACATATTGGCGCCCAATCGGTTCCTCACCGATACCCAAGATTCGAACCGCCGACTCGTTGGCGATCTGGACACGCCCGGCCTCGTCAATCACCAGGACCCCTTCGACCATTCCCTCCAAGATTACGCGAGTTCGCGTTTGTTGACCCGAAAGCTCTTCAACCCGACGCCCCTGCTCCTGAATCGCCCGGTCGAAAGCTTTGGCCACGACGCCGAGCTCGTCGCCCCATAGCCCGCGATGCGCCTGGAACCCGCCGCCCCCATGACGCGTCGCCGCATCGGCGATAGCCTCCACCCGACGTCTGACTGCCGCCGTGACGACTCCGGCCACGCCGAACGCGGCCACCAGCCCGACCACAAGACCAACCACGGTCGCGCGGGTCAAGGCCTGAAGCGGATCCATCAACATCTGAGCCGCAGCGTCAGACTGAACTCGGGTCTGAGATGACTCTAACGCCGACCAAACCAACCACGCCGAGACCAACAGGCTTAGCGTGGCAATGGACACGGATGTCAGAAAGAAACGGGTGCCGAGCTTCACGCTAGAGCCCCGTCCCTGAAGGTCGCAGCATCCGTCGCCGGCGGGCCATCACGCCTGGCGGCGTTGTTCGACGGCCACAAATGCCCAATTTGCTCCCTTCTCACGCCTTGTCAGCCACGAGGCTGCGACCTTCAAGGATGGCGCACTGGATGCTCGACGAATTTGTAGCCAAACTGCTTGATGGTCACTATGTGCCCGACCAGGGACGGGAGCTTCTCACGGAGCCGGCGAATGTGGACATCGACCGTTCGGGTGCCACCGGTGTACTGATACCCCCAGACGTCGGACAACAGCAGGTCTCTCGACAATACTCGACCGCGGTGTGTGATCAAGTAGTGCAGCAGCAAGAACTCCTTGGCGGTCAGTCTCACGTCACCTCCGTTCTCCGTCACCTCGTGACGATCGATGTCGATCACGAGTGGCCCGAAACGGAGCACATCAGGCGACCCATCTGGTGGGGTCCGTCGCAACACAGCGCGCGCTCGGGCCACGAGCTCCTTGGGGCTAAACGGTTTGGTGACGTAGTCGTCCGCACCAAGCTCGAGGCCTTCGATCCGGTCCTGCTCTTGGGCGCGGGCAGTCAACATGATGATCGGTACTCGAGCGGTCCTGGAGTCGTCTCGCATGAGCCGACACACCTCGAGCCCACTCAGTCCGGGAAGCATTAGGTCAAGGACCACAAGGTCCGGCGCCTCGGTTCGGACACGCTCAAGCGCGTCGGTCCCGGTCTCCGATAGATCGATGTCGAACCCGGCTCTGGCCAAGTGATACCCGACCAACTCGGCGATGTCCGGATCGTCCTCGACGACAAGAATTCGACCGGGGCTTAACGGTGTCACAGGTTCCACCGCTTAGATGCTCGGTGTTCCGCCCTCACGACTGTGGTGACGGACGTCAAGACCGGAGACAATAAAAATCGCCTCCTCAGCGATGTTGGTGGCGTGGTCGGCAATTCGCTCGAGATGACGGGAGATCAGCATCAGTTCCATCGCCGGCTGGGTGATCATCGAGTCCGTGCACATGCAACCGATCAAGTCGCGGAAGACCTGGTCCTTGAGGCGATCAACCGAATCATCCCGGTCGAGCACATCCTGGGCGCGCGTGGTGTCCTGTCGCACATAGGCGTCCAGGGAATCTCTCAACATCCCCTGCGCAATCTCGGCCATCCGTGGAATATCGATAAGCGGCTTGACCGCCGGATGCTCGAGATAGCGAAGCGAGGCTTCGGCGATATTGATCGCGAAATCCCCAACCCGTTCCAAGTCGCTGTTGATCTTCACGCCGGACACGACCTCCCGTAGGTCGGTCGCCATCGGCTGGTGTAGCGCCAGGAGTTGAAAACAGAGCTCGTCGATCTCGATATGCAGCTGGTTGATCGGTTCGTCACGGACCAACACGCATTCGGCGAGACTCCGGTCGCGATCGACCAATGACTGCACCGAGGCCCGCACCTGCTCCTCGGCGGTCCCCGCCATCACCAAGAGTCGCTCCTTCAAGTGCGAGAGCTCATCCTGAAAGTGTGGCGTCAGCTTCTTTGGCGCATCCATGCAAATAAGGGCCCGTAAAAGACCAACTACCCAAATCGACCAGTCACGTAGTCTTCGGTCAGTTTCTCCGTCGGAGCCGTGAAAATCTGACTGGTCAGGTTATATTCCACCAGCTTCCCCAACCAAAAAAACGCGGTCCGGTCAGATACCCTCGCGGCCTGCTGCATATTGTGTGTCACGATGACGATCGTGTACTCGGTCTTCAGCTGATAGACAAGCTCTTCGATCCGCTGGGTCGCGATAGGGTCGAGGGCCGAGGCCGGCTCGTCCATGAGCAACACTTCCGGTTCCACCGCAAGGGCGCGCGCGATACACAACCGCTGTTGTTGTCCGCCGGACAGCGTCAGCGCCGATTCCCGAAGACGGTCGCTCACCTCCTCCCACAATGCGGCGGCCTTGAGACTGGTTTCAACCCGGTCTTCAAGCTCGGTGCGAGTACCGGCCATACCATTGATACGCAGTCCATACGCAATATTTTCAAAAATCGACTTCGGGAACGGGTTCGACTTCTGGAACACCATCCCGACCCGTCGTCGTAGGGCCACGGCGTCGGTTGTCGATGCATAGATGTCATCGCCATTGATGGTGACCGAGCCGGTGACACGCACCCCCGCAATGATGTCGTTCATCCGGTTGAGCGTCCTC
>JAYZGM010000113.1:0-9304 GCA_036336225.1 Acidobacteriota bacterium
GTATGAGTTCACAGTCACTGACCCGGAGACGTGGACCGCACCCTGGACATCCCAACAGCCGATGCGGCTGAACGACCTGACGTTGTTCGAATACGCGTGCCACGAAGGGAACCACAGCATGGAGGGGATTCTCGCCGGTGCCCGGGCGGACGAGCGGACCGGAGCCGGTAGGTAGGGTTGTGGGGCGACCATCGCGGAGGCGTCGTTGCTGTGGAGAGCACATGTTTACAAGCCATCTGATACGCCTCGTCGCTGGAGTGACGGGGCTAACGGTGGGCCTCTTCGTCGTCACCGGATGTAGTAATGGGCAGGAGACAGCACAGGGGTCTTCATCGGATGCCTCCGGCGTCGTGCCCGTTGGTGCGCGGGTCGAGGGGGTGGTCGGGGCATGGGAGCTGGTCTCGGTCGAGCAACGGGACGCGACAGGCGACCTGCTGCCCCCACCGGAGGCGCCGGCCTTCGGAGCTGCCGGGGCGATGGGCCTGCTCGTCTGCGACGCGACCGGACACCTCGGTCTCGCGATCATGCAAGAGGGTCGACCGTCCTACGAAGACCCGACACCAGAGGAGGCGCTGGTCGACCTCGAGGGCTACACGGGGATCTTCGGTACCTATACCGTCAATGAGACGGAAGGGGCATTGAACGTACACGTGCAGGGAAGTCGCGATCCTCGGCTGACCGGGACCGAGCAGGTTTGGCTGGCAACCAGGGAAGGGGATCGTCTCACCCTGGAGCTGTCCGTGAACGAAAGTGGGACACGGCCCACCCTGGAATGGGATCGGGTGCCCGAGATGGCGGAGCTCACGCCGATCCACCAACGGGTCATCGGGTTCTGGGAGCATGTCCCGAACGATGGCGCCGGCGCGGATGAACCACCACTCAGAGCTGGCTTCATCATCTATACCGCCGCTGGACGCATGATGGTGCATCTCATGTCGCCTACACGCGATACATATTCGTCAGATGGACCAACCCCAGACGAGGCGCAGTCCGCGGTCAGCACCTATACGAGTTATTTCGGTCCGTACAGCCTCGATGAAGCGGGACGCTATCTCGTCCATCATCGCGTCGCCCATACGCTCAACCTTGCCGACCGGCCGCCGGCCGAGCGACGGACCGGGGTGGGGACCGACGCGCAACGGTTCTACGAGCTTGTTGACGACACGATGGTGCTGCGCTTCTTGTCCACGGCCGGTGTGGTGGCGGCCCCCGCCTCCGGCGACGCAACCGAGTGGGGCGGGATGATTACCTGGCGGCGCTTGGGGCCGGTGCGCGAAAACTAGTGGAGCCACTAGCGTCCTAAGCCGACGAGGTGCGGATGACCCTGCACGCGAAGCACTTGTAGGCCTGCTGTCCGGAGAGGTTGTCGTAATAGCGGTCATCCACGAGGGTGTTGGCCGGGTCCTCGTATATCTGAGCGCCGGTGTCCGGCCCCACGCGCTGGGCGAACCCGAAGCCGTTTGGAACGAACACCGTGTCCGGTCGCATGTCCTCCCAGACCAGCGCGGTGCCTCGCACCCGGCCCCGTGGGCTCTCCACCCAGACTTCGTCGCCGTCCGCCACGCCTGCCCTGGTGGCCGCCGCCGGGTGGAGCTGAACCAGTCGAACACCGTCGAGCTGTTTCCCGGTTTGGGTCCAGTGAGTGACTCCGGCGAAGTGTACGACGCTGGAGCGTCCGATCATGCCCATCAGCGGAAAGGCCTCGTGGAGCCCTCCTTCGCTTCTCTCACCCAGACGGACCCGAGGTGTCACCGCCTGGGGGTTGACCGGGTTGGTCACCATCTGGTCTTCGTACACGATCGAAGGATGCCCTCCGGTGACCTCCGGATGGGTATAGAAGATCGGTAACGCGCTGTGGCCGGCGACCCGGAGCCGCGTATCGAGCTCGGGCGTGAAGATCTCGATCTTGCCGCTTGGAGTTAGGAAGCGCTGGCCCTCCGCCCCGCCCAGATCCCTCGCGGCGTCGTACCACGAGGGGGCATCGAGAAACAGCGTGCTCACACCTGGGTGTCCGACGGTGGGGCATGGCCACCGTAGCGGCTCGGCCCGGGCCAGGAGACGTTCCCTGGTCATACCGCCGGCTCCGGCCGTATGAGCCACAAACTCCGCCCAGAGCGCGTCGAACTGTTTCCAGCTCAGCGGGAAAGCATCCACCCAATACGAGGCGGGGTTGCGCTGGTCAAGTCGGCCCATCGTGTGCGCGAGATCGATCCAGATTTCGACGTCGGTCCGGCTTTCCCCGACCCGGGACACGGCGGCCTGCTGCCAACGGATGGCGCGGTCATCACGCCGCATATAGACCCCGTCGGTCTCCAACCCGCTACACACGGGCAGGACAACGTCGGCGTAGTACGCCGCTTCCTCCATGAAGAGCCCGGTGTAGACATAGAAGTCGAGCTGCTCGAACGCCGCACGAACCTTAGAGGTGTTCGCCGACGCCAGCAGCGGGTTCCCCTCCGTCACCACCGCCCGCAGCGCATACGGGCTCCCTGAGAGCACCGACTCCGCAAAGTAGTCCGGTCCAACCGGGAGCCCCTGACCGCGCTCTGGGGTGGTCACCGTCAACGGCGGCAGATCAAGTCCACCAGGCCAGGTGTTGTGCATGAAATTGCACCCGCCACCCGGCACTCCGATGTTCCCGGTGATGGCGGCCAGGAAGATCAACGCACGATAGGTGTCGAAGGCCCCGAGCTGGTGTGAGATGCCCGCGTTGCAGAAGATGGCGGCCGGCTTTGCGGTCGCAAATGTCCGGGCCAACTGTCGGATGTCGCTGGCCGCGAGACCACACACCTCACCGGCCCACTCGGCGGTGTATCCCTCGTTCGTGACGTGAGCCGCGAGCTCGTCGAACCCGAGCACCCAGCGCCGGACCGAATCCTCATCGTAGAGCTCGTTCGTGATGATTTCGTGCAGCATGCCGAGGACCAGCGCCAGGTCCGTGTGCGGCTTGGGTGCGAGCCAGTGGTCGGCGTAAGCTCCGGTGGGGGTCTTTCGCGGGTCGACGACGACGAGCGATGCCCGGTTTCGCTCGCGATGTTCGAGCAGATGGGCAAAGGTGACCGGGTGTGTTTCCGCCTGGTTGGTCCCCAGAAGAAGGTAGAGGGCCGCCGACCCAAGGTCTTCTTCACCGGTTGCCGGGTCTACCCCGTAGCCGTTGGTGAAATTGCCCAGTCCCAGCGTCCACGACAGCGCGTTGCCACCCGCGTCGTTGCAGACCGGACCGACGTCGGTGGCGTTTGGGCTCCCGAGAAGCTCAAAGAAACGGGCCACCAACGCCCCGCCGCCACGTAACATGCGGCCCGTGGTCCGGTTGGCGATTGCGCGCACTTCCCCTTGGTCGCGAAGGGCGAGGAACTTGGTGGCGACAACCTCGAGCGCCTCCTCCCACGATGCTTCGCGGAAGTGCGACCGGTCCGGGTCGCCTTTTCGACCGCCGGTTCGCAGGAGCGGCGTCGTGAGTCGGTAGGGGTTGTAGACCAACTGTCCCATGAGGTCGGCCTTGACACAGAGCCGACCGGCTTGGACCGGGTCGTTCCCAAGTCCCTGGATCGAGACGACGCGTCCACCACGGGTCCCGACCGCCAGCCCGCAGTTCGCGTTGCAGAATTGGCAGGCACTACGAATGGTCTCGTCGGCCTCCAGGACCGGAGAAGACTGTGTGAAGTCGAACGGTGAGGACGTTGTCGCTGCAGACTGCGGACGCTGATTCGCCGCGATGTCGGTCTGCGCCGGGACTAGACTAGCGCCAGTGCCCATGATGGCGCCGGTCAAGAACGTGCGACGAGTTGGTGCGAACTTGGAAGGTCGTGTTTTTGCGCTCACCCCGTCATTGTAAGTGGTACGTCCCATGCTGTCGGTGAGAGCCCGCGTCGACGATCGGAGAATGATGTTAGTCGAGCGTCCACAATGTCACCGTGGATCTGTCCTTGACGAACACCCGGTTACCTGACACCGCTGGTTGCGCCCACGTCGCCGTGTCGGCGACCTCGTATCGCCGCGTCTCTTCGAATCCCGCCATGGTCGCCTGGCCCACGACCAGCTCTGCGTCGTCCTCAAGGATCACAAGGGTGCCACCCGCGTTGACGATGGCCGCGTTCTCGGCCTGGCGGCCCGCGCTGTTCCACATCGTGCGGCCGGTAGAGACATCCAGCAGAAAGTACTGACCGCTATTGCGGTGCGACAATCCGAACAGCAGCTCGTCGATGACCACACTGTTGGTCATGTATAACGGAACATCCCCGTTGGCCCACACGTCCTCCGTCGTCCAGCGACCCTGGTCCGTGACCACGCGGAACGCTGAGGTTGGTTCCTGAAAACCAGCCACGATCACCATGTCATCCACGATCACCGGGTCAATGACGTTCTGTGTGAAGCCAGTACTGAAGGGTCGCTGCCACAGCAGCTCACCGGTCGAGACCGACACGCCCACCACGTGTTCTTGACTCAGCGTGATGACCTGACGGGTGCCGTGAAGATCCGTGACGAGCGGGGAGGCATAGGAGGGGCCATCGCCGTTCCAGGACCAGACGACCCTGCCGGTGTCCGTGTCGAACGCTGTGAGCGCCCCGAGGTCGTGTCCTCCGACGTGCACGATCACGAGCCCTTGTTCGACGAGGGGGGACACGGCGGTGCCATAGAGCGGTGCGTCAGGCGGCGCGGGAATCTGCCATACCTGCTTGCCGGTTGCGGCGGTGAATGCCGTCACGACGCCGCCAAGTCCCAATGTGTAGAGCTGGCCGTCGGCAAGGGTTGGCGTGGCTTTGGGGCCGGGTTGGCGTGCGTCTCATGTTGGAGTCCCTTAAAGATTACGACGTTGGAGGCCTCATGCGAGCCGGAGGGCACGGTTAGTGGAGACCGGGAGCATTTGCGCAAATTGGTGGGGCTGTAGTGCTTCCGGGCCGTAAGGGCCACGGCACAAATATCACAAATACTATAGTAATTGTTGGCAGTGAGACCCGTGTGCCGATTGTGGTCGCAGATCTGTAATAACCACCACCGTCGAGCTTCGGAAAGATTCCGGTCATCGTCGGTAGAATGTCCCGTGCTCCAGCAAGACGCCGTCGGCTCACGGGGTATCGAGAGGGTGCGGGCACGCGTCTCCCTGCTGTTGCTGCTTGGTGTGAGTCTCGGCTCAACGGGGTTGATCATCTCGATGACCGTGACGGCACTCGTGGCCGAGAGCATCATGGGCGACCCGATCTGGAGCGGCGTCCCGGTCGCGGCATTAGTGCTCGGCACAG
Organism: Acidobacteriota bacterium; assembly: GCA_036336225.1. GTDB lineage: Bacteria > Acidobacteriota > Vicinamibacteria > Vicinamibacterales > UBA8438 > JAJEEA01. The sequence goes on from JAYZGM010000113.1 coordinate 5,241, forward strand.
CCGTCGGCACATCGCTGTTGTCGGTCGCCATGACGCGGTGGGGACGGCGGAGGGGGCTCATTCTCTTCTACGCGATCGCCGCAGCTGGTGGTCTCGTGGCCTGTGCGGCGACGGTCGTGGCGTCGTTGCCATTCCTTATCTCGAGTGTGTTCGTCGTCGGCGTCGGTAACAGCGCGAATGCGCTCACGCGCTATGTCGCCGCCGATTTGTCGACTCTCGAGCGACGCGCGGCCGCCGTGGGATGGATTGTTTGGTCGGGAACGGTCGGTGCCATGGTCGGACCCAACCTCCTCGCACCGTCCGATCGGGTGGGGGTCGCCCTCGGTTTGCCGCAACTCGCAGGCGCGTATGTCGTCAGCGCTCTGGTCTTCGCCAGCGCGGCCGTGCTCTATCTCGTCTTCCTCCGACCCGATCCGTCTGTGCTCTCGGTGTATACCGAGTCCGAGACGGTGGCATCCGGGGTGGTCACGAGGAAACGGATTGGCCTCTTTCGTCCTCCACACGTCCAGATGTCGATCGTTGCGCTAGTGTTTGGTCATGCCGTCATGGTGCTCATCATGACGATGACCCCGCTCCATCTGAGGTCTGCGGGACACGGACTGGATGTCATCGGTCTCGTGGCGTCGAGTCACATTGTGGGGATGTTTCTATTGGCTCCCCTGACCGGATACCTGGTTGACCGTCTTGGTGCACTGCCGATCATCTTTGCCGGCCAGGCGGTCCTCCTTCTGTCCGCACTGGGTGGAATAGCCGTACCCGCGTCGAGACCGATCTGGACCGGAGCGATACTCTTCGCCTTGGGTCTGGGCTGGAATCTCGGCTTCGTGGCCGGCAGTGCCAACCTGACGCGTGATGTGGCACTGGGTGATCGGGACTGGCTGCAGGGTCGGGCCGACTCGATCGTGTGGGTGTCGGCCGCCGTGGCCAGCCTGGCGTCGAGCGTGCTGTTCTCGACGGTTGGGTTTGTCGGCCTCGGTGCAATCGGTGCTGCCGTGATCCTCGTCTCGTCGAGCACGATTGCGGTGCGGCGGTGGATACTCTCCCAACCGGCAAGCTAACAAAGCGCGCCGCGACATGCGGAACACTCGTCGCTGCCCGCCACGCCGGCCGAACGGCTATGATCGACCCGTCTCTGACGTCCCGGGAGGAAGCAATGTCCGCGCACCAATTGATCGTCCGGATCGTCGTTGCTCTCGGCCTTGCCACCCTTGTCGTGGCTGCGCCACAACAGCAGACCCAGCGATTCCCTGCCGATGATGCCGACCCACGGCTCGTCGACTTCAAGGCCGAGGTTGTTGCCGACGTCGAGTCGCGACGGGACTTCACACAGCAGATGGTGGACTCGATCTTCAGCTTCAGTGAGCTAGGGTTTCAGGAGTTCGAAACCCAGCGTTACGTGACGGGTATCCTCGAAGATCACGGGTTTGCTGTGGAGATCGGGGTGGCCGGGATCCCGACCGCCTGGGTCGCCAGATGGAGCTCGGGCGACCCGGTCATCGCACTCGGCACCGACATCGACGGCATTCCGCAGGCTTCGCAGAAGCCAGGCGTCGCCTACAGAGCCCCGCTTATCGAGGGTGCGCCAGGGCATGGCGAAGGACACAACTCGGGCCAGGCGCTGATCGTAACCGCGGCGTTGTCCGTGAAGAAAATCATGGAGCGTGAGGGGCTGTCCGGGACGCTGATGCTCTGGCCGGGGGTGGCCGAAGAGCAGCTCGGGGCCAAGGCGCATTTCGTTCGGGCTGGTCTGTTCGAGGGTGTCGACGCGGTACTCTACGCCCATGTGGGCACCGGACTTGGGACCAGCTGGGGACAAGGGTTCGGGAGCGGGTTGGTGTCGGTCGAGTTCCTGTTCGAAGGTGAGAGTGCCCACGGTGCCGGCTCGCCCTGGGATGGACGCAGCGCTCTCGACGCCGTGGAGCTGATGAACATTGGCTGGAACTATCGCCGAGAGCATCTCGAAATCCAGCAACGCTCGCACTATGTCATCACCGATGGCGGCGACCAGCCCAATGTCGTGCCGCCCACGTCGGCAGTCTGGTATTTCCTTCGAGAAGTTACCTACGATCGCATCAAAGAGATGTGGGACATCGCCGAGCAGATCGCGACCGGCGCTGCGCTGATGAGCGGGACCGAGGTACGCTCCCGGGTACTCGGCGCCGCCTATCCGATGCATTCGAACAAGACGCTGGCCGAGACGATGCACGCCAACATCGTCGCGGTTGGCATGCCCGATTGGAGCGCGGACGATCAGCGGATGGCGCGTGCCGTCCAGGAGATGCTCGGTGTCCCGACGGACGGTCTTCCAACGGAGGTCAACGAGACCCTGCGGGGGGGCGATCCGTTGCCGGTGGATCAGCTGCGTGGTGGCCCTTCAGATGACATCGGCGACATCATGTGGACAGTTCCCACGGTCACCCTCGGCTTCCCGTCGAATATCCCTGGCGGCCCGGGGCACAACTGGAACAAGGCGATCGCCATGGCCACGCCGATCGCCCACAAGGGGGTCACGACGGGAGCCAAGGCCTACGCCATGACGGTGCTTGATCTGCTCTTAACACCGTCGGTACTCGAGGGAGCTTGGGATTACTTCAACGATGTCCAGACCGACGACCAGGAGTATGTCTCCCTGCTCCGGCCGGAAGACGAACCGGCCATCTGGTTGAACCGAGAGATTATGGATGAATTTCGCCCGCAGCTAGAGCCGTACTACTACGACCCCTCGCGATACGACACCTATCTCGAGCAACTGGGAATCGAGTATCCGACGGTGCGTGACGGCGCGGACCAATAGGTTCGGCCTCCGTATGCAGAGCGGCCTCACTCGTGAAGGTCACCGACGGGTCCAAATCCTATGATTGGGGTATCTCCATCAACGAAATGATCCCAATCGTGCCGTCCATCATGGTCAGGTGCGACAGGTCTTAGACAGCTTCTGAATCCCCTTGCGGCTCTTGTCCTCCAGAATGCAATAACCTCGACAACACTCGTGTGATTGCCGGCGTGCTTCTCTTTGATCGTCTTGGCTTTGCCCACGTTCTGGACAGCGGCCGAGTTCTGCACCGCTGCGCCATCGACTAGCGCGCCGGCTGACCGTCTGCCCGGGCCCACGATCGCGAAGCTCTGGCAAGTCGTTGTGTGATCCCGATCTGAAGCAACGGTTCGAGCACGAGGCCGACGACACACACTCGGGATGGGGAACACCCGCATGGGTTCACGTTCTATTCCGCCTCTCACGTTTGAGCCGCCACGCAGGTGTTGCCGTTTCCATCTCAGCGACTCGCCCCCACGGAGACTCTGGCGCGAGAACGCAGAAGGGTGTGGACACCGCTCGGCGGGCTACGTGACGCGGGTTCAACGTGCCGCAGGGGAATCCCATCGGCCGAGTCGCTATACTGGTCCCATGACAGTGAGCGATCGAGACGGCCCATCGGTGAGAATTCCTCCGTCGGTCGTTTAGCTGGCCGCTGTAATTGCCGGTCATTTGGTCGACCGCTTTGTGTCTTCCGGGTCCCTCGCTATGCCAGGCGGGGTACGCTCCGGCATCGTCGCGGTGGCGACTGCGATCGGCCGCTCCGTGATGGCCGCGTCGATTTTGTCGTTCAAGCGGACGGGGTAGGATCCGACGTCTTGGGAATCGACCCCGGAGATCATCTCCACGGGCGTCTACCGCGTCACCCGCACCCGGGTAGCCCGATAAGCGGTCGAGTGGCCACCGGCGGAGTCGATCAAGCCCTGTTACGTGTCATACCCGATTCGCAAAGGAGCGCATCCATGCAACGTCTCATCTTCGAGGTCTTCGTGGTCGGTAGCGTGGTCGCGGCGGCTGTCGACGGCTCCGCGCAGCCGACATCCGGGTCCGTCTCGCCCTCAGCCCTTGGAGTTATCGATTTTCCAACCTCCGGCCCGCCGGATGCCCAGACCCACTTCCTCCGCGGTGCGGCGATGCTGCACAGCTTTGGTCTCGAAGACGCCGCCCTTGAGTTCCGTCAGGCGCAAGCGCTGGCCCCACACTTCGCCATGGCCCACTGGGGTGAGGCGATGAGCTACAACCACCCCCTCCA
>JAYZGM010000114.1:0-7545 GCA_036336225.1 Acidobacteriota bacterium
CGCTACGTAGGACATCGTGGACGCGACGATCCGCGAGCCTTCGTCAATCGACTGGTAATCGGGCGCAACCCGGGTGGTGTCATCGGATGCCCTCGTCGCGGCTCGGCGCTCCGGCTGGCCCGATGCTTCCAGCGATACACGTCTCACAAAGCCCGTCGCCTCGGGGCTGGGAGAGCATCCGATCACCATGAGGGTCAACACTCCACTCGCGATTCTGTACCCAGCTGTTTGTTGCGGTCGCATTGTGGCCTCCTTCGTCACCATGGGCCACCGGCATGGTGATGGCCCGTCACGCGACAAGAAAAGGCAAGCGACGGACCAGGACCGAAGGCTCTACTGAGACGTGCGCGTACTCGTGTGTTGACAACGAGTTAACGGGGTCGGTCGAGACCGAACCACGGGGCCAACCCAGGTATTGAGTGGCACCTAGAACACGTGAAGGAGTCGCACGGTGTCGCGAAGGACACCGACGGGTTGCTGTTCGTGCCCTGTAAAGGACACTAGGACTTCCGGAGACCGTGCCGCCGCATGATCTTCAGTAGGCTGGAGTGATCCGCTAGACCAAGCTGACGGGCGGTCCGCGAAATGTGCCAGTCGTTGGCGGTCAACGCATCGACGACGATCTGGCGCTCGGCGCTTGCGCGAAGCGCCTTAAAGGTGCTCCCGCTAGAGTCTACGGCCGACGCCGATTCGGTCGATGTCTGCCCCCGGACCTCGTCGGGGATTGTCTCGGGACCGATCTCGGGCCCATCGGAGGCGATGACCATCCGCTCCAGACAGTTCCGCAGCTCCCGGACGTTGTTCTTTGACCAATCATACTGACCGAGCTTGGCAATGGTCGCGGGAGAAGCCGTCGTCAGTCGCCGCCGGTAGCGTCTCGAGATCTCTACCAGCAAGTGTTCGACAAGCTGGGGAAGGTCCTCCAAACGGTCGCGCAATGATGGTACCTGGATGGTATGTACGTTGAGCCGGTAATACAGATCTTGACGAAACGCACCGGCCTCCATGTCGCGCTCAAGATCGCGATTGGTCGCGGCCACGACCCGCGCCCGGACCTGAATTGGGCGGTCCCCGCCGACGCGTGTCACCGTCTGGTCCTCCAGCACCCGAAGCAGCTTCGCTTGAGCGGATCCCGGCAGCTCTCCGACCTCATCGAGAAACAACGTGCCATCGCCGGCCGTTTCGAACGCACCCTTTCGCAACCGGTCGGCCCCGGTGAACGCCCCGCGTTCGTGACCGAATAGCTCACTCTCGACGAGCTGTTCCGGAAGCGCCGCGCTATTGACCGCCACGAGTGGCCGACGCGACCCTGAGCCCAGCCGGTGAAGCTCGCGAGCCACCAGCTCCTTTCCAGACCCGCTCTCTCCCAGAATCAGCACAGTGCTCGGGATCGAGGCCAGACGAGCAATGCCTGCTCGTAGCGTTTGCATCGGGCCACTGTCACCAACGAGGGGAGTATCACCCCCAGTGTGTTTGCGCAGGGTGCGAAGCTCGGTCTGAAGCCGGCCACGGGACACGGCCTGGTCGATCTCCTGAACAACCCGCTCGATCCGCTCCGTCTTGTCGATAAACCCAAGCGCACCCAACTTGACGGCCTGAACACAGCGGTCATACGACCCCGTCCCCGTGTACACGATGACCGGCGTCTCGACGTCGCGTTGCTTCATCGTCCGCAGCACCTCGAAACCGTCGACGCCCGGCATCTCAAGATCGAGTACGACACAGTCCACGGGCTCTCGACTCAGCATCTCAAGCGCTTCGGCCCCACCGGCGGCAACAGACGTCTCGAAGCCACCAACACGCTTCAGGTCATAGGCGAACTGCTCGGCCATCGCCGGGACGTCGTCGACTACGAGTACCTGTATCATTCCGCGTCCCTCGGGACAGTCACCCCTCACACCACATGGGTGCGCTCGGTCACCGAGCCAACCGGAATCTCGATCGTGACCGTGGTGCCAACCCCGATCTGGCTGGTCACTCGCACCGTGCCCTCGAGATCGAGGACGAGCCGTCGCACGATGGATAATCCCAACCCCGTCCCGTGTGGCTTTGTCGTATAGAAATCAGTGAAGATGTGAGCCGTCTCGGCCTCGGTCATACCCTGTCCGGTGTCGGTGACGGCCACACGGACCACGAGGTTCTGACCATCGACACAGCTCTGGGTGACCACATCAACGGTGCCGCGCGCATCCTGCAGACTATCGACCGCGTTGGCGACAAGGTTTTCTAGAATTCGGCGCACCGAGACGGGGTCCCCGACAAGCGGCGGCAACGACTCTGCGAGGTCGCCGTTGATCACGACATCACGCTCCCGGGGACTCTCAATGACATCTTCCACAATCGCATTGAGGTCGCAGCGTCGACGGTCCGGGGTCGGCGACAATCGCGCATAGTTAGTGGCCAGAGTCTCGAGATAGTCGATTCCAGCGTCTATCGTGCCACGCCGCTCGCCGAACACCGTGACCAAGGCGGTCGGGTCGCTCGTCTGTACTTGGGACAAGTGCTGAAAAACGTTGCGGAGCGGAATAAGACCGTTCTTGATGTCATGAGTGACCTGCCGGGCCATCTGACCCACCGCGGCGCGATGTTCGGCCTCCTGCAGACGTCGCGAGCTCGTGCGCAGCCGATCGGTCAGATCGCCAAGCAAGCGCGACAGACGTCCTACCTCGTCGCCCGCCCCGGAATCAAACTCGATATCGAGACGGTCGAGGTCGAGAATCGCGGTCTTCTCGGCGAGATCGGCAAGGGGGCGACTCACCCGCGAGGACAGCCATACCGCTAGGCCCAACGCAACGAGGGCCGTGGCCAACGCAGTCCCGACAAACCACGAATCGACACGACCAAGCAGCAGGTCGAGAGCGCCTTGAGAGTGCGTCACCAGCAAATATGCCTCGGCGTCGGCCGGTCGCACCCCATCCGGTCCCACGACGGGGACCACAAGGCGTCCCGCCACCACGTTGTCCGAGAATCCCTCACCAGGTGACGTCACTTGTCCACTACCAATCGAATCAGACGCGGGGTCGAGACCGGAATACGCGAGCGTCACCGCCACCTCACGGTTGCGCGTGAGACGCCCGAGAAAACGTTCGTCAAGGGCGACCCCACCCACCAGTGTGAAACCGCGGCCGCCGATCGACAACGGCTTGCCTCGGCTCAGAGCCAAGAAGCTCCGCTCGGGTGTCCGCACATCAATGAAGACCACCGGGGGAGGGGCATCAACAAGTCGCGTCGTCAACGCCGGCGCGCGGCGACCGTGCTCGTTCCGAAAGTGCCCGGAGGTCACAATACGACCATCCTCGTCATGGATCTGCAGGGTGGAGAGACCCGCAAGCCTCATGGCCCCCGCAGCGTAGTCCAGCAGATACTGCCGCTCCGACGACGCGCCGGTCGTGGCTGCGAGCCGGAATCGATTGTCGTTCTGGAGAGATTCGCTGAGCGCGGTCAAACGCTCGCTAATCGCCTGACCTTCAAGCTCGAGGTCGCGCTCGATCGCCAACACCGTCGCTTCGACCCGCTGTCCATAGTCGTCGGTCAGACGCATCGCTACTTCTCGGCGAAGCCCCAAGGCCAACACCGCGAGTGACAGAAGGGCTACCGTGGCAACGGTCATGAGGAGCCGGATTCGGAAACTCACCGGCCGGCCTCTCGAGCGGCAGTCATGACCACCACGCCGTCCCAGTCCACGACCACCCCGCCGATGTTTCGCCCAAGCAACGCCCACGCCCGCGTCTCCACCAGCGGCACAAGTGCAGACGAGAGCGTGCGCCCGGTCGGCTCGAGCCAGGTCGCCCGTTCGAGCAGCGTCCGTATCGCCTGGCACGGATCCAACGACTGTCGTTCGAGCGCGAGAAGATATCCGGCGTCATCCCCCGAGGCGATGGCGTCGGAAAACACGGTCGTCTCCAAACCGACGCTGGCCAGACCACTGAACCCCAGAGGAAACAACGTCCGCAATAGAGAGGTTGCTTCCGGGTCACCAAACGCGGCAAGCCCCACCAGGCGAGCGCTCACGTCGTCAGCTACCGGGTCCGTTGCCTGATAGAGCACGCGCGGCGTCGCACCACCGGTCGCCACGTCTGACGGCCTGATGCTACGACTGTCGACAACGGAAGGACACCTCGTGGTTTCCCACCAAAACCCCCCTCGAGCGCCGCGTGCCTCGCCCCGGACCGCGTCGGTAGCGAGGCGTTCCCGGGCGGAGACCGCTAGCGGGTCAGGCCCGGGAGCCGCACGAGCCAGCCGGTCACGGGCCGGTGACAGCAGCACGTGGGTCGTCGTCCACGGCAACGGAACGGACGTCACGTCCGGTCGATCCGTGGCATAGGCCAATACGGCCGGTTCCCGTGACACGAGTAAGTCGACGCCGGCATCGAGGCGGTCTCTCGGATCAGACACGGTGTCGATGAGAATTCTGATCTGACCAAGCTCACTCGCCTCTCGGGCGATCGTGAGCTCCCCGTCGGTCGGGGTCGCTCGCTGCTCAACCACCCGGAACGCCGTCGATCCGAGCGGCCACACGCGACCCGGTTCCCGTTTGGCTACGGCGAGCGCCGGTTCGGCCAGCGACCGTACCGATGCCTCAGACGAGCCACGGAGCGTGACGGCAAGCACGCCTGGAGACAACGCCACGACCGACCGCACAAATGGCCGCACGTGGGGCCGCAACCAGCCATCTAGATTCGATGATCCCAAGCTCGACAACACATCGGCGCTGGTGACCGGCCGGCCGTCCGTAAACCGGGCGTCCTCTCGCAGGGTCACGACCCACCCGCTCGGTGCCGTGTCCGGCCTCCAGCTCAACGCGAGTCCCGGACGCAGCCGTCCGTCACAGTCCACGCGCACCAATGTGTCGTAAAGCTGCCGAAAGACGAAACGCTCGCTGTGATTGGTAGGACGTGGAGCGTGCGCCCCGTCGATCGGCTCCGTCAGCGCGACTGTGTCAATCTGACGGCTCCCTCCCGGAGACAACGCGCACTCCAGCTCAGTCACGACCGGGAGATCGGGGGGATCTGTCGCCACGGGCACCGGGGCGACGATCTCAGGCCCCGGAACCTCCGAGGTTGGGATCTCCACGGCGAAGACCTCCTCTGGATCGGGCCGTGGTTGAGGGGGCGCCGGTTCGGGAAGACCGGGAGACACCGGCGGACTTGTGGATCCGGTGGTCACACACGCCGTCAACGCGACGGCGACGCCCACCAGGCACACATCGAGCGCCCACCTCATACCATGCACGACCCTGTGGCTACGTCCGCCAGGGATGGTCGCCTCCGTCATCGCTGCCAAGCTCTCCTCACTGACCCCGATCTAGCCCGGTAGAGGGAGATCCGTTTCCATCATAGCGGCAGCTCTGTCCAGTTCGCCCGCCCATTTACCCAAGGACCCGCACGACGACGCGGCGATTCATGGCCCTCCCCTCAACGGTATCGTTTGGCGCCACGGGTTTATCCTCACCGTAGCTGATCACGCTGATCTTGTGGAGCGGAAGCCCATGTTGCTCGTAGAGATACCGGCGCACAGACTCAGCCCGTCGCAATCCGAGACGCGCGTTGAACGGCGACGGGCCGGTGGCATCCGCGTGGCCCTCGATCTCCAGATGCGCCGACGTCTCAAGGGTCTCGAGCTGCTTCACCAACGCGTCGAGCTTGACCGACACCGGTTCGGGAAGCCCCGCATCACCGAAACCGAATTGACCATGGTCTTCGGTGAGCATGACCTCAAAAAGCAACCGCCGACCGGCCGTCTCAAGTCCATCGATACGGGTCGTCGCATCCCCGACACGCGACCCAACGGTGCGTGACGCGTCCAGCGCATCACTGGCCAAGCCCTGGGCATTGGCCGCGGTCTGATCCACTTCTTGGATGTGCGCCGCGTTGTGACCCACCCGCACGGTGGTTTCCTCAAGCGAACGCTCTACCTGACCAACCCGACGTTCGACCTCCCGCGTATGCTCAGCGACGGTGGCCACCGACCCTCGTGTCGCACAACCTCCAACGATGACCAACGTAAGAACGGCAGCTACCACCGAGGCTCTCTGTGTTTGCATAGCTTCCTCCTTCCCATCGCTAGAAGCAAATCACAAACCAGCCACGACTCGGAACCCACAAAATACACAAAATGTTCTGATTCAATGACTTACAAGACAGCGTGGAAAACGACGGAAAATAGAACCTGACCACGAGACACAGGACGACCGCGCCTTGTGTCCGCATGGACACACCAAGACACGGGCATAATGATCACAGATGATCGAGATACGCGAGCTGGTCAAGATCTACGACAGCTTCCGTGCCGTTGACGGCTTGTCGCTCAAGGTCGACGCGGGACAGATCCTCGGGTTGGTTGGCCCAAACGGAGCTGGCAAGACGACGACCCTCCGGTGTCTCGCGGGGATTATTCCCCCCACGGCAGGCGACATCATCATCGCGGGATACGATCTCAAAGACCATCCGGTCGAGGCTCGACGGCGGCTGGCATTTGTCCCGGACGAGCCGCACCTCTTCGACCACCTGACGGCCATCGACCACCTCACTCTATTCAGTCGTCTCTATGGCGTGTCGGACGGAACGGCCCGGTCCGAGGAGCTGTTGGTCCAGGCCGGTCTCGGTGACCAACGACTGTCATTCCCGGGCGAGCTGTCCCGTGGCATGAAGCAAAAGCTGGTGGTGGCGTGCGCGTTGCTGCATCATCCCGAAGCGCTCGTCCTTGACGAGCCGTTGACCGGGCTCGATCCGGCGGCGATGCGAAGGATGAAACACACGATCCGCGAGACCGCGTCCGGCGGGACCGCGGTCATCGTCTCGTCTCACATGCTGCATCTTGTCGAAGAGATCTGCGACCGAGTCCTGATCGTGGGACGTGGACGGGTGGTCCTGGCGGGTACTCTCGACGAGATTCGCACGCAGATCCCCGACGCGGATGCCGACGCCGATCTTGAGACGCTGTTCCTCAAGGCGACCGGCGAGGGGAATGTCCGTTGAGCCCACTGGTGTATCTCATGTGGCGCTCGGTCCGGGGCAGAGTGGTCGGCTGGTCCCGTCTGATGCGCCAGCCGAAATATCTCATCGGCACCCTCGCAGGCGCCGCGTGGATGACGTTCTTTGCGCTGCGCCCCACCATACGGGCGAACCGCCTCGCCTCGACCCGTTTCGAAGAACGACTGGACGAGGTCGCGCTTTGGCTGCCGATCGCTGAGCACGCGATGGCCCTGGTGTTGCTCGTGGGTCTTTCCCTGTGGTGGCTGTGGCCGTTTGGCAAGGCCACGGTTGAACTGACCGCAACCGAGCTACACGTGTTGATGCCAGCACCGTTGCGACGCCGACACCTTATCCAGTACGCCGTGTTGCGTAGCCAGCTCGGGATCGTGTTTGGTAGTTTGATGATCTCGTTCTTCTCCGCCAGGGGCTCCGGCTTCGGTTGGCGGTTTGTCTCGGTCTGGCTCTTCTTGAACCTCTGGAACTTGCACGCGAGAGGTCGCGGCTTGTGGATCGCACGCCTCGGCGAGCTCCCGGCGTCGAGCGCGTGGGCACGACGCGCACTCGTCGTCGG
>JAYZGM010000115.1:0-5335 GCA_036336225.1 Acidobacteriota bacterium
CGTGCCTCACGCGGAAGTCCAAGGCGTAGGTACGGTCTTCGTTCTGCGACAGAATCCAGGAGAGGCGGTCGCTCTGGTCGTGCTCGAGGACGACGATGAGGTCACGGTTCGCCCCGCTGAGGGCCCGCGAGAGGGTGACATGGGTTCGGCCCGAGATACGTTTTCCGATGAGGACCCGAGCCGTAGGATTGAGCTGGGCCGACTGCTGAGACGATGGGTCACCCAGCGACGGCGTGATCTGAAACGTATCGACTCCGAATGAGTCTTGCACGACACGCCCGACGCTGGACGACAACGGGCTGGTCAGCAGACGCGCAGCCCCGGCTTGGAACCGCTGCTGCTGAGCTAGCTCCGGTGCCCGCGCGGCCCGGAGATCTGCACCGAGTGGGTCGCGAATGTCGCCGAGCAGAAGCGACAAGATGTCGACCTCGGGTAGTGGTGGGTCCGACGACAAAGTCGGGACAAGCCGGTCGATCGTGCCGGTGGCCCGGACCGTCACCCAATAGGTCTGCCCCGGCACGCGAACATCGGTTTCGATTTCGACATCGACAAACGGCTCGATCTCGGTCAGGTTGGCAAACCCGACGGTTCCGTGATTCAACCGATAGCGGTTCCCGTCGAAGAACGCTTCCCCGCGTTCGAGCTCGATACTCCCCAACAGAACCGGCTGGTCGTAGGTTCCACTCAATGTCAGCTCCGCGCTCGCCACCAACCGGACGGTATTGCTCGTCATCCGCAGGGTCGACGGCGCGACAATTCGCACATCGAAATTCAACGGCGGCCCTGGCTCAGTCGATGTCGCCCCCCCTCCAAAGAGCGCCGTCCCTTCTCCACCGCCGATCAATCCACTCCCCATGTCGAACTCATCGATCAACACTGCGTCGCGCACGTTCACCGTACCGGCCAACACCGGAGTCGTCGGCCCGCCTCGCAAGACCAAATCGGTATCGACGACGGACCGGAACCCCTCCGGGAATCGCAGTTGCATCTGTTCGCCGACGGCGGTGATCCCAAGCTCATCGATCTCGAAGCCATCGAGACCAACTCGACCACCCACCACGACCGGCCCCGAGCCCATCGTAGCCCGCAGATCGTCAAACCGTACGCCATCCGGCTCGAATACGAGACGACCATTGATCGCCTCGAGACCATGCGGGAGGGAAAAGTGACGAATCCGCCCATCCGAGACCGACGCCTGACCGGTCAAGACCGGTCGTTGCACGGACCCCGTGATCTCCGCTTCGACCGCCGCCGACCCTGCGCCCCTGAGGTCCCGCAGAAATCCCTGCAGAATGCTGAGGTTGGCGTCGCCAATCATCCCCACCGAGACCTCATCTCGGGCTAGGTCCACGGCGCCCGATAACTCGAGCGCCGTTCCTTCTCCGGCCAGTCGCAACTGGTCGATTCCAACAACCTGACGATCAAGCACGATCCGAATCGGCGCGTTATTGCGAACGTCGTAATCCAACAGCCCAAGGTCGACACGATCGATAGTCGCTTCCGCCCGCAACCGCGGCCAGTTCAGCTCGCCAAAAACGTCCAGCGAGCCACTCACGACCGCTCGCGTGAAGGGAGACCACTCAGGAACGAACATTCGAATGTAGGGATCGAGTGACCAATTCGCCACCCGGAGCGACAGGTCCGTATCATGTGGAGCCGCAAGACCTACACGACCGGTCGCCGACACCGCGATGGTCGATGAGGCCGCTTCCAAGTCGAGCCGCAGGTCACCGTCTCCCACGTTGATCCGACCCGTAACATGACCGACCTCCTCGTCACCGATATACAGATCGCTGATTGTGCCGCGAACAACATAACGCGGATCGTCAAAGAGCCCGACCCCAGACGCCGCGCCCTCGAGCGTCCCCGACGGCGACTGCGGGAGCGAGGGGAGAAACGCCAAGGTATCGACCCCGATGTTGCGCGCATCAAGATTGAACGAATAGGAGGAATCCCATTTGATGAACGCCGCACCGGTCGCGCCCCCGTCGCCCTTTCGAATCTCAAGACCATTCAGCCGCACACCCGTCCCCTCAAAGCGCAGATCGGCCGTGGCCGAATCAAAGGGTTCGCCATAGGCGACCGGATGGTCGAGGCTGAGCTGGCCAAAGCCAAACAATCGGCGATAGGCACCATACAAATGCACCTCGCCCGTGGCCGGGCCATCGATCGCGTAGCCCTCAGTAAGCCCAAAAGCAGAGCGAATGTTGGAAGCCGGTAACGCGGTCATTCGCACCACCGCGTTCATGTCCTCACCACCATCGGCTCTGGGTCCGCCGAGGGTAAACATCCCATCGACCAACAGCTCACTGCCGTCACGCAGAAACCGCCCCCCTACGACGTTCAGATAGGCATCGTCGACCACAAACTCGCCCCGACCTGCCCCCCACTCCACGTTCCAGGCCCGGATGAGCTCGCCGGCAAACGTCGCCTCGATACGCGGCCGACCGAGATGGCCACTGACGGCGCCGTCGAGGGTGCCATAGCCATCGACGGCAAACGCGGAAGTCGGTGTCCCCACCCCGGTCATGACGGCCGCCATCAACCTATCGCTCTCCTGCCAGTTCGTGCTAACGACCCGAAACGGGATGGTCGTGTTGGCCCCCCAATCGGTCCGGCCCTCGAATACGACATGGGTTGACGGCGTTGCGATATAACCAGGGGCAAACTCAAGTCGCGTCGCATCGGCCTTATACGACACGCTGCCCCCGAAAGCGAACTCACGGGTGGTGAGATCGGCAGGCTCGTCACCGCGGGCGACGACGCGAGCCTCCACCAAGGGTGAAATCTCAGACGTGGCCAAACGCATTCCATCCGCCGGGGCAAGCTCCACCGTCCCTGCCGCCGTGAAGTCGGCGAACGCGGGAATTGGCCACTCGAGCCGATTGCGTCCGGTTGCCCGGGCAAGAGGTCGGATACCGACGACACCGAGGGCTCGCGCCAGACGATGGAGCTCGACGTCTTCGTATTGCACGTCAAACACTGACCGCCCAGGCTGCTCCCCACCGAGCGGCGCCATCTCGAAGTCGAGCCGCGCCTGACCGTCGTAGGGAGACATCGTGACGTCGATCACTGCAAAGCGGTCGCTTTGCCACACAAGGTCCCCCGCCACGTCCGCAAACCGCAACGTGTTGATACCGGCTTCGTTGCTGGTAAACACCCCCTGTAGATCGTGTCCACCCTCAAACTTATGAAACCTCCCCGTAAACGTGCCCTCGCCGGTCGCGACAAACTGGTCGTCGGCGAAGAAGATCTCTCGCATGCGAATGAAGTCGACGTCGGACTCGAGGTCGTAGACCATCTCGGGGAAATTCCCCAGATCGAGGCTCCCGGTCAGCTCCGTCTGGGCTCCATCAGTCGTCAGGGCCATGCGGGTCACCGTGACCAGCGCCCCATCGAGTTTGAAGTCCGCTGCCATATCGGCCCACATCGGCTCGAAGTCCCTGATCTGGATCGTTCCGCCGGAGAAGGATGCGTGGCCGCGATAGTCGATAATATTGGTGATCGTGAAATCGAGATTCGGCGCGATGACGCTGTAGTCCGAACCGTGATCCTCGTAACGAAACTCACCGTCCGCCGCATGAAGAAACTCCAGCGTCGTCACGAATCGTCGGGTCGCCTCGACCGCAGGATCTGTTTCCGGGGGTGACGCCACTGCGTCCGGCTCCAGCTCAACCTCGTCAGACTGTCTTACAAAGGCCGGGAAACTCTGTGTGCCATCGGCGAACGACTCGGCCAACATCCGCCAGTTCGTCATCGACACGGCGTCCGCCAAAAACTCCCCATGCCACAACGCCGACCAGGTTGTCGACAACGTGATCTGTTCTGCGGTGAGAAACGGTCGATCACCGGGGCGAAGACCACCGATCATGAGATCTTCGACGACAAACTGTCCCCGTAGAAGATGCACTCCGACCCGCCCGATGGACACATTGCGATCGAGAAATCCAGCGAGCCCTCGCTCCGCCTGACCTCGAACGACTGGACCGAGATCGATCGTTACGACGCCGACCAACGCCACGGCGACGGCGACGGCACACACCGTGAGCGCCCAACGGAGACGACGGCGCCGGACCTTGGTCCCGGGGGGCGACGGCATGTCATGCCGGACCGCGACATCCTCCTTGATCGAAAGCGCCTCGACCGGTGGATCGTGCATCTCACTCATTTGTCGTCTCGACGGCCTCGACCGTGGCCAACACCCCACCGACCTCAACCGAATCACCGACGGCCACACTGACGCTCGACACGACTCCGGCCGCAGACGAAGAAACCTCGTTCTCCATTTTCATCGCCTCGACCACCGCGACCGCCTGTCCGGCCAATACCCGATCCCCGGGCTTAACCAAGACCCGCACGATCCGACCAGGCATGGGTGCCGAGACCTCGCCCCCTCCGTGCGTGTGTGTCGTAGCGATTCCACTCCTGCGACGACCGTCCGCTACCCGGACCCTGGCCTGCTGTCCGCCGACACCGACCATCAGCTCTCCGGGTGTCGCCTCGTGACCAAAGATCTCTCGGCTCGTGTGCCCCGCCGAGAGAACGATGACCGACAAGCGCCCCGGTCCTAGTCGAGCCACATCGACCTCGTAGGTCGTCTCATCCCAACTCAAACCGAATCGAGCCCCATCCGTTCCTATCGGGGTCACGGTCACCACGTGACGGTGTCCGGCAACATCAATCTCGACCCTGGCGGAGCCTCGAGCGGTCACGCCCCCCCCACCCCTTCGAGTCTGGCCGCTCGTCGCCACGCGGTCGAGCCACTCTGACCGGCCGCGCCGGGTCTCGCGCCGGCTCCAGAGAAGTAGGTCACCAGCGCGGCCGCGATCAGGGCCTCATCAACCCGCACGGTCGAGAAAGACTCGCCGTGACGCTCACTCAGAACCCGATCCAGAAAACCGGTATCAAACTCACCGCTGACAAACCTCTTCTGGCCAAGCACCCAAAGGAGGGCAGGGATCGCGGTCGTGATGCCACCGATCTCGTATTCCAACAACGCACGGCGCATGCGGGAAATCGCTCCCGCGCGGTCAGGCGCCCACGCGACGACCTTGGAAATCATGGAGTCGTAGAAAACCGGCACGGTAAACCCTGCCTCCACGCCGCTATCGTCCCGAACACCGGGTCCGGACGGGCTCCGGAGTGACGTGATACGCCCCGGCGCGGGTAAGAACCCCGCATCGGGATCCTCGGCATAGACACGGGATTCGATGGCGTGTCCTTGGGGTGTGAGCGCCTGCTGCGGGTCCACACCGAGTCGCTCCCCTTGGGCGAGACGAATCTGCCAATGCACTAAGTCAACGCCAGTCACCATTTCAGTCACCGGATGCTCCAC
>JAYZGM010000116.1:0-5104 GCA_036336225.1 Acidobacteriota bacterium
ATCAAGGGCAATACCCCGGTCGACCGAGCCCTGTTCAGCGGCGGCAATGTGGGCGTGTTTGTTATGGACCAGGGAGTCGCGGTCGTTGATACGAAGCTACCGGGTTGGGGGCCGACGCTGTTTGACCGCATCCGGAACGTGACCGACAAGCCGGTCGTGACCATCATCAACACCCACACGCATGGTGACCATACCGGTAGCAACGAGTTCTTTCCCGACTCTGTGAACATCGTCGCTCACGAGAACACGAAGGCGAATATGGAGCGGATGGACAATTTTCAAGGCGAGAACGCCAAGTATCTACCGAAGCAGACCTACACCGACCGCGTAACGCTGGGGAGCGGCGACGACCAGATCGATCTGTATTATTTTGGAGCCGGGCATACCAGCGGTGATACGTTCATTGTCTATCCGGCTCTTGGTGTGCTGCAGACCGGTGACATGTTCCCCTGGCGGGACGCGCCGTTTCTCGATGTCAGCAACGGTGGAAGCGGCCTAGCCCTACCGACCAGTTTGGCGGCGGCTATCAACACCATAGACGGGGTTGATACCGTGATTCCTGGCCACATTCCGGTCACGACGTGGGCCAGCTTTCAGGAATTTCAGCGATTCACGGCAGACCTATTGGATGCTGTGCGCTCGGCCAAGAGCGCCGGACTCAGTGCCGATCAAGTCGTCGAGGGAATCGATCTATCCGCGGGGTATCCAGCCTACAATTCGACCAGGGTCGAGGCGGCGGTGCGGGTGATCTACGACGAGTTGCCGTAGTAGTGAACCGACATGGAGAGGAGAGGGGGGGGGCCAGTACTTGTCCTTCCTCTTCGCTCGCGAGGTCGCCAGTCGCAGAAGCCGCTGTATTCGAACCCCGCTGAATCCCGTCTCTAGCAAAGCTCCGCCTCAGACCACCGAGTTTCGGGCGTGTTTCTCTCGCCGGCGCGTTTGTGGGCCTTCGGAGATATCTAGATCGACCGCAACCCAACCAGGACCCGTGCGGGGAACAGGATGATGGCGGTGAGGAGCGCGAATACGCCACCCACGGCAACAATACCTACCAACCTGCATGGCAGCAGAAGCAGTCAGACAACGGGGTACAGCCGCAGGGCGAAGAGGGCCAATGGCCAGCAGGATGGACCAAAGTAGGAATTTGAGCATCGCTACCTCATCTAACGAGTAGACCACGTGCGGGGGCACCGGCAGCCCCTCATCCTCCGGCATTACGGGCTGCTAGCGCTCGCGACCGAGAGGTTGAGTTCACACACGATCCCCATGTCGTTCACCGAACGCCGCAGATGGTGCTGTGGATGGCGGGGTTTTAGACCCCGCCTGGACTCACCTCCAGCTGATGAGTGATGTGCCCCGGCGGAGCAGCCGGCGCGTCAATAGGTGCCCGTCACATACGCCGCAAGCTGGGACACTGCGGATGCTGGTCGATTGTCGGTATACTCAGCGGGTCGATACTGAGAGTCATCATGATGACCGGAATTACGTTCCCTACTCGTTCGCTGTTGTCCGTGCGGATGACGGTCCCCGTGAAACGCATGTATGTCGGATTCGGGGTCGTCATGGCGATTTTCTGGGGTGGGGAGTCCGCGACCCATGCCGACGATTGGCCCGAATGGCGAGGTGCGGGGCGGCGTGGTGAGCTGCTCGAGATCGGACTAGTCCAGACGTTTCCACCAGAGGGTTTGCGGGTAGATTGGCGGACGCCGATCCATGCCGGGTATGCCGGTCCTGCCGTGGCCGATGGGCGTGTGTTTGTCACTGATGCGCGGCGGCCCGACCCGCGCTCCACCGCCGTGGTCGAACGGGCGCTCGCGCTCGACGAGCAGACCGGCGAGGTCCTCTGGACGCGTGAGTGGCAGACGGACTACGCGGGCCTCCAGCTGGTCTATGCTATCGGCCCACGGGCCACCCCGACCGTTGATGAGGATCGCGTCTATGTGTTGGGGGCCATGGGCAACCTCCTGGCGCTCGATGTCGACGATGGGTCGGTCCGATGGCAAAAAAACTTTCCGGGTGACTTTGCGACTGCCGTGCCTTCTTGGGGCATGGCCGGGGCGCCGTTGGTGGATGGCGACCGGCTGATCTGTCTTGTTGGGGGGGAGCCCAATGCCAAGATTATGGCGTTTGACAAGCATACTGGTGAGGAGCTCTGGCGTGCACTCTCGTCTGATTGGGAGCCGGGCTATAGTCAGCCGATCATTATCGAGGCTGGCGGGGCACGACAGCTGATCGCGTGGCATCCGCGAGACATCAGCTCTCTCGACCCGGAGACCGGCGAGGTGTATTGGGAGATTCGCCACATCGTCGATATGGGCATCAACCCCGCGACCGCCGTACACAGCGGCAACTATCTGTTTTTTACCTCGCAATATGGTGGTGCGCGAATGTTGCGTCTCGGCCAAGATGCGCCAACGGCGGAGCTGTTGTGGGAGGGGGTGGGTGAGAGCGACCCGGAGTATGGGTTCGACTTCAATACCCTGAACTCCGTGATGAGCACGCCCCTCATTGCGGACGGGTATGTCTATGGTGTCGATGGTCACGGGGTACTACGGTGTCTTGAGGCGGAGACCGGACAGCGGGTCTGGGAGACCGAAGCCTTGATCGGAGAAAGCACGAACTGGGCGACCGCGTTTTTTGTTCGGAACGGCGACCGTTACTTCATCAATACCGATACGGGCGATCTTGTCATTGCCACCTTGTCTCCGGCCGGCTACACGGAGGTGAGTCGGACCCCTCTAGTCACGCCCACACACCCATATGTGCGTCGTCGGCGGTCCGGCCCGACGGTCAACTGGTCCCACCCGGCCTATGCCAACCGTCACATCGTGGCCCGCAACGACGAAGAGATCGTGAGACTCTCGCTGGCTCAGGAATGAGAAGAGCTGATGCCGTTCGCGGCGGGCTGCGGGTCGGGCTCGCAGGGCTCCTGGTCGGGGGGCTGTCTGTTTGGGAGGCAGTAGTCGCGCAGTTGCCGGGAGACGTCTCGCGTCGTGTGATTGTCCTCTCCGACCTGCACATGGGGATGGGACGCGATATTACGGGTGCGTGGCATGTGGCCGAGGACTTCCGCTGGGCGGAGGAGTTCGAGCCGTTTCTTGACACGTTGGCGGCCGACGACGTCCCAACCGATCTCATTCTGAACGGGGATACGTTCGAGCTGGTCGAGGCCAGCGACCGAGTCTGCGTCCACGACGAGGAGACGGTGGGCTGCAGCACGTCGGAGGCGCTGATACGACTGGAGCGGGTGCTGTCGGCGCATACGCGCGAAGTCGCGGCTTTGTCTCGGTTTCTCGCCGCCGGGGATCACCGTCTCGTGCTTGTACCCGGTGATCGCGATGCCGCGTTGCTCTTTCCGACGGTCGGAGCACGTGTACTCGAAGCATTCGAGGCTGCGAGCGGTCGCGTCCGCGTGGCGGATGAGGGTGAGTGGCGTTCAGCAGACGACGCGATTCTGGTCGAGCATGGACACCAGCTCGAGACCCGCGCTGATCGCTACGCCAATTGGCCGTTTCCGTTTGTCGAACGAAACGACGGGCAGTACTTGGAACGGCCCTGGGGCCAGCGGTTGGTGGGACGACTGTATGACGATCTCGAGCCGCAGTTCCCTGTCGTTGACGATGTGGCTGATGCCGGGGGTGGGGTGCGATTTGGTCTGTCGGCGGCCGGGGTTCCCGACCTGCAGGCTGAGACCGCGGCGCTGCTCCGATACCTGCTCTTTCGCATGTCGTGGCAGCAGTTTCGGATGGATCTCGACCGGGGTGATGTGGAACCGCCGGTTTGGGACATCTCCGCGGTTCGGGCGTCGGGACCGTCGTTTCTCGTGGAGTCGCTCCCCGATGACGACCGTTTTAAGATGCGCGCGGTCAACGCGTTGACCGCAGGTGGCCTCGACCGACTGCTGGCTGCGCTCACTGACGACGAACTGGTCATGGTGTGCGACTATCGAGCCGCCACGAGACGAGCGCGTCGCCGTTTCGAACGGATCCTGACGCAGCTCGATCCGACCGGTCCCCCGGTCACCGAGTGTCCGCGGACGCCCGAGACAGATGCTCCGCAGTACGAGTACTACTGGCGCGCCCGCGACGAGATTTTCGGGACGTATCTTGCGCAACGACAGGGTGCCCGGCCCCTCGCGATCATGGTGCACGGCCACACGCATCTGGCCGACTACCGGCAAGGAAATTTCACACGCGTGGAGGTGGGGCGGGCGTATGTCGTCGACGGATTCTCGCCGAGTCGGAACGCCACGACACCGATTGTCATCAATGGAGGGGCGTGGAGACGGACGGTGACACCCAGACAGCTGCATGAATACGGCCAGCAGCGCGGCTTGTCCGACCGTGAGTTGTTGAGCACCGTGCAACCCGAGCAGCTACCGCCCTGTTACAGTTTTGTCGAAATCGCACCCTACACCGACGAGCCCGCTCCACCCGTGCTGCGATACTGGCGTGAGGACGCCGACGGCGTGTGGGGCATGGCGCCACGGTGTGGGCGCGGTCTCGCCGAGTGACACCCGTTCCCGCCCTGCCGCGTCGAGAGGACGCCGTAGCGTCAGACGTTTCTGTGGTCATCCCTTGTCTCAACGAGGCACCGCATATCGGTCGGCTACTTACCGCGGTTGCCACCCAAACCGTACCGGTGAGGGAGGTGGTCGTCGTGGACATCGGTTCCACTGACGCGACCATGGAGAGGGTGGAAGAGATACGGGCTCGGGTTCCCGCGTTCACGATACCTCTGCTTCGACGACCTGGGGTTGGCATTGCCGAGGCGGTTCTTGTTGTGGCAGGAGCGCTCATTAACAAACCGAGCCTGTAAGGACCCGATCAGCCATGACTTGCTCCTTCTGGCCGGGTCCTCCTGGCGCGCGGGCTTACAGACTGTCGGTCGGCGCGTTTCTCACGCTTTGCTGGCGAGGCGCTTCGACCCCCATCCTGGTCAACTCATTCCTGACCGGGTCCTAAGCCTGGTGGTCGAGGGCAGGGGATGAAGCTGACGCTCCTTGGCGCAAATCGAAACGTGACCGGATCACGCGATGGGTCGAGTGCTGGGGGCGTCGCATGATGATCGACTGCGGGCTCACCCAGGAGTGCGATCTGGTGAC
>JAYZGM010000117.1:0-27002 GCA_036336225.1 Acidobacteriota bacterium
TTGGTGGACCGGGGGCATCGCGAGTTGCCGATCAAGGCGGACTATGTGGGGAAGAACCTGCCCACCTCAATCCAGGAAAGTGTGCAGGTCAGGGTCCACGAGATCGACGAATGTGACGAGGTGATCATCGATGCGGCCCCCGATCGGTGAACCGTCGCCGCGCGGTGGCGCGACACCATTTCCACTGGCTGTGCCCGCCGGTTTACGCACGAAGGATCTGTTAAGTATCAGCGACCTGTCGGTGGAAGAGATCGGGTTGATTCTCGATACTGCGGAGGTAATGAAAGAGGTCGGCACACGCACTATCAAGAAGGTCCCAGCCCTACGAGGGCACACGGTGGTAAATCTCTTCTTTGAAGCCAGCACGCGGACGCGGACATCGTTCGAGATCGCCGAGAAGCGTCTGAGTGCCGATACCGTGAACATCGCGGCCACCGGTTCCAGTGTGTCGAAGGGCGAGACACTCGCGGACACGATTCGAACGCTCGAAGCGATGGCGCCGGGAACGATCGTGCTCCGTCACGCGTCGGCTGGGGCGGGGCATCTGGCCGCTCGTCTGTGTGAAGCTCGGATCATCAATGCCGGCGATGGGATGCATGAGCACCCAACCCAGGCGCTTCTGGACGCACTCACGATCCGGGAGCACACGGGTCGGTTCGACGGGCTCAAGGTGTCGATCATCGGGGACCTGCTTCACAGCCGGGTTTTTCGATCAAATCTCCTTCTGCTTCGCGCGTTGGGCGCGGACGTCTGTGCGTGTGGCCCCGCGACCCTTCTCGTGCCCGGGATTGAGACGCTTGGCGCACGGGTCACGACCTCAGTCGACGAGGCGGTGGAGGAGGCCGATGTCATCATGCTGCTTCGGGTTCAGCTTGAGCGAATGCGTGGGCACTTCGTACCGTCGCTCCGCGAATACTTTCAGCGATTCGGGTTGACCGAGGAGCGTCTCAGACGAGCCAGACCGAATGTGATCGTCATGCACCCGGGTCCGATGAACCGCGGGGTCGAGATCGCCTCGGAGGTGGCGGATGCGTCAGAGTCCGTTGTTCTCGAACAGGTGGCGAACGGGGTCGCAGTGCGGATGGCGTTGTTGTACCTGTTGGCCGGCTCGGCTGGAGGCTAGACACGGGTGGGTAGCATAGCGATCTTGCTGACCGGCGGTCGAGTGGTCGACCCGTCCACGGGACGTGACGGTGTCACGGACGTGTTGATTGAGGACGGGCGTGTGTCCGAGATGGGGACGGCTCTGTCCGCTGGGGAGCATACGACCGTGGTTCAGGTGCCGGAAGGGTGTGTGATCTGTCCCGGTTTCATCGACATGCACGTCCATCTCCGAGAACCGGGAGCCGAGCACAAGGAGACGGTGGCGACCGGAGTGGCGGCTGCGGTGGCGGGGGGCTTCACTGCCGTGGCATGTATGCCCAAGACCGACCCGGTCAATGATGACGCGGGGATTACTGGATTGATTCTCTCGCAGGCGACGCGTGCGGGTCTCGCACGCGGGTATCCGATCGGCGCCGTGACCAAAGGGTGTCGGGGTGAGCAGCTTGCCGAGCTCGGCGAACTCAGGGCAGCGGGGTGTGTCGCCGTTTCAGACGATGGTCGACCCGTGGCAACGGCCGTGCTGATGCGACGCGCGCTCGAATACGCCTCGATGTGTGACCTGCCGGTCATTGACCACTGTCAGGATGTCACCCTGAGTCGAGATGGTGTCGCCCATGATGGTCACCACGCGGCGATGCTCGGGTTGCGCGGCATCCCGGCCGCCGCCGAAGAGATCATCGTAGAACGGGATATTGCGCTAAGCGGCCTGACCGCGGCTCCGTTGCATATTGCCCACCTCAGCACGGGCGGTGCGGTGCGAATGATTCGGGCGGCAAAAGCGCGGGGTATCCAGGTGAGTTGTGAGGTGACGCCGCATCACCTCTCGCTGACCGATGAGCGGCTTGTGGGATATGACACGAACTACAAGGTCAGTCCGCCACTGCGCGAGTCGGCCGATGTTGAGGCGTTGGTCGAAGGTCTTGGTGACGGGACAATTGATTGTATTGCATCCGACCATGCACCCCATCACTACGACGAGAAGTTGACGGAGTTTGACAACGCACCGTTCGGGGTGACCGGTCTCGAAACCGCGGTTTCCATCTGTCTTGATCGGCTCGTGCATCCCGGCCACATCTCAGTGAGCAGAATGGTGGAGCTGCTGGCGGTCAATCCGGCGCAGATCCTTGGGGTCGCTGGTGGTCGGCTTGTGCCTGGGGTACCGGCTGATATCACCATCCTCGCTCCGGACCTTGAGGTGACAGTGACAGCGGAGCGGTTTCAATCGCGTGGTCGGAACACTCCATTCGACGGCTGGTCACTCCGGGGGGGCGTGGCCGCCACGATAGTGGATGGACGAGCCGTCTACGTGAACGACGCGGTCCCTGGTGTTGCTCCGCTCCGACAGTGAAGGGGCCGCGGCGAATCTCGGCGATATCTCTGAGACGGCTCGAGCTGCCACTTCAGCGGCTCTACGAGGCGTTCAACTCCACAGGCTCGGCCGCCGACCCGATCCACGTCGTTCGTCGCTATCGGGAGCCGGCCGATCGGGAGATCGTGGGGTTCTGTGCGGCAGCCCTCGCGTTCGGGCGGGTCGCGAGTGTGCTCCAGGCGGTCGAAACCGTCGTGACCGTACTGGGTGATACCCCGGCCGCGTTTGTGCGGCACTTCGAGCCGGCCCGCCACGCGGCTGCGTTTGAGTCCTTTGTGCATCGTTGGATTCGCGGGGTGGATGTCGTCGCACTCCTCTCGATTCTGAGGCACATGCTGGAGACGTCGGGCTCAATTGAGCGGTTCTTTCTGGAGGGGGACGAACCGGCCGCACCTGATGTGAAACCCGGGTTGAACCGATTTGTCACCCGGGCGCTCGAGACGGATCTCGAGGCGGTGTATGGGGGCCAGACGAGGCGTCGTGCCGTTAGCTACTTTTTTCCACGCCCCAAGACCGGGAGCGCGTGCAAACGGCTCAATCTCTTCCTGAGATGGATGGTGCGTCATGATTCCGTTGACCTCGGCGTGTGGTCGGCGATCCCGCCAGCCAGACTCGTGATTCCGCTCGACACCCATGTGATACGGGTCGGGCGATGTCTCGGGCTCACCCGGTATCGCAGCCCGGGGTGGAGGATGGCGGCCGAGATTACCGATTCGCTCCGCCGACTTGACCCTGACGATCCAGTCCGATACGACTTCTCACTCTGCCACTTAGGGATGATGGGTGCCTGTGGCTTTAACCGGCCTCAGCGTGATGACCGGTGTCCTCTTCGAGGGGTGTGTCGGCCAGGCGGAGGTAGGCGTCGTATGTCTGCTGGACCATTCGTTCGACGCTAAAGGTCCGTTGCACGTGCTTCTGTGCGGTGGCGCCGAGACGGGCCCCCTCGGTACGCTCTTGGAGTAGCCGCGTGATGGCGGAGGCTAGGGCGTCAGCGTCGCGCGGTGGCACCAAGATGCCCGTGCGGCCGTCGGAGATCACTTCAGGGATGCCACCCGTCCGGGTGGCAACGATCGGTTGACCGATGGCCAGCGCGTCGAGCAACACCGACCCCATCCCTTCGGTGACCGAGCTCATCGCGAACACGTCGAACCCTTTCTGAAGCGACAGCGCGTCGGGTCGAAACCCGGTGAGGATGATATGACGCTCGAGGTGGGAGGTCTTGATCTGCCGGCGTAACGCGTCGTGCAGCTCACCTTCTCCGACGATCACGAAGCGTGCGTCCGGCACCTGACGGACCACCCGAGCTGCTGCCTGGACAAGAAATTTGTGACCTTTGTGGGGCACGAGTGCGGCGACATTCCCGACCAGCGGGGCGCCGGATGGGAGCCAGAACTCGCGATGGACGTCGAGGGCAGGGGTCGCGGCCACCCGTTCCAGATCCACGCCGTCATGCACCACGGTGGTTCGGGCTGCGGGCACACCGTCCCCGATCAGCATGTGTTGAATGGCGGTTGAGGCACAGAGAAACAGCTCGACCTGAGAGTATTTCCAACGCGAAAACGCGTTGTGACGGATGTGGAAATCAACCCGACGCGAGACGACAAATCGCGGGGACGGATCGAGGCGGGCCATCGGGCGAGCCAGTGCGACCATCGCAACCGCGTGGGCATCCTGGGCGTGGACGATCGATGGCCGGAACATCCGAAGCACTCGTGAGAGCTTCCAGGCGGCTCGCAGATCCAACTCGCCGCCGCTGGCGATCGGGATCAGGTCGGGTTCTTCTGCTGCACGCTGTCTGAGTTGGCCGTCCGGATGTGCGACCAGAGCCGTGCGATACCCCTTTGCGCGGAGTCCGAGGACCGTCAACCGCGTCTGGTTCTGGCCTCCACGCCATGTTCGTGCCGTATCCACATGCAAGGAGAACATGGGTCAAGGTGGTTCAGGATCGTCGGCGTGTGGTTCAGCCGTCCTCACCGGTGCGACGCAAGTTCCCAGAGCTTCGCGTGTTTGAGCAAGACGTAATACGCGTTCATGAGGGACACCACCAGCCCTGTCACGCCCTGCCGGCAGCCCCCGTGGACAAGGTAGTTCTGCACAAACGTGGCGACTGGATGAACGAGGAGTTGGGTCGGTCCGGTGCGTTGCCCGTCCTGGTAGAGCTGTTCGGCGGCGAGCGACGTGTAACGGTTGATGGTCGCGAGATGGGCGGAAATGTCCTGATACGGACGATGCAGAAGCTCATGGCGTAGTCGTCCAACCGATCCCTTGAGTTGTACCGATTCGTGTACGCGTGCCTGACTCCATCGTGCGACCCGACGGTCATAGAGTCTGAGCTGGGGGTCCGGATACCACGCGGTCGTGCGTATCCAGCGGTCCAGATACCACGTGGTGCGTGGAATGCGGTAGCCACGGTGAGACGGCGTTCCTTGCAACACGTGCTGTATTTCGAGGGCCAGCTCGGCAGAAACGTGTTCGTCGGCGTCGAGCGACAGGATCCAATTGTGCCGGGCCAGGCGGGCGGCGTGATCTTTCTGCGCCCCGTATCCGGTCCACGCACGTTCGGTCACATGGTCGGTGTAGCGGCGGGCCCGCCTCACCGTGTCGTCGGTGCTTCCGCTGTCGACCACGATGACCTCGTCCGCCCACGTGACCGAGTCGAGCGCCTCATCGATGTGTGAGGACTCGTTGAGGGTGATGACGGTTACCGACAATGGCGTCTTGGCGGTCGGCATTGTGAGTCGACAGGGTCCTCGCGAGGCGCCGGTGAGACGCGTATGGGAGTCCCCCCTCGTCGTGGGCAGACTAACGATTCCGAGAGTGTACATCGCCGGAGTGGCCGCCGGACGGGGATCAAAGCAACGACCGAGACCGCAGGCCGGGATGAAGGGATTGTCGAGTGTGACACGAACTCATGACTCTAGGGCAACGGCTCGCCGAAGAGGGGGATCTCCTGCACCGCGTCGAAGTCCACCAGCGACCGGATGTAGTCCAGAATGGAGCTCTGCTCCGAGTTGCGCGCGGTGGCAAGATCGCGCTGGGCCTGAAATACCAAAAAATTGGTCGACAGGCCGACTTCGAACTTTCGCTGCTCCGCCTCCAACCGTCGCTCGGCGAACTCTCTGGACGCGCGAGTGGCCTCCACTCGCTGAAGATTCGTCCTCACGTTTCGGGCGGCGTCTCGTACTTCCGATGTAATACGAAGCTCGAGGCTACGGCGGTTGACCTCACTTTGGGTTTGTTCAAGGCGAGATCGTTCCAGGTTGGCGTCGGCGAAGCTCGTACCGATTGGATACGCCACCGTGAGGCCGACCGTCCAGTTCGGGAAGTCGTTACTGAGGATGTCGCCAAGCACGCCACCGAACGAGGTGCGTTCTTCGCCCACGACAGTGCCCGGGAAGCCACCGGTTCGGATCAAGCGAGTGCCGCCCAAGCCGGTCAATGCGTAATTCACACTCAGATTGACGTCGGGCAGACGCTGGTTTCGATAGAAGTGGATGTTTGTATCCGTTGTCTCGAGATTCTTGTCGATCGTGTCCAGATCCGTGCGGTTCCGTAAAGCGTGATCGATGGCGGCTTCGACGTCGATGTCTCGCGCGCGGAGGACGGGGTTGTCACTCGGCTCCAGCTGTGTGGTCCAGAACCCCTCGGTGTCCGGGTCCAAGATTAGCGTTCTCACCCGGTCTTCGGCGCGTTCGAGCCCGGCTTCCGCGATGATCACCGCCTCGAAGTTCCTGGCCACCTCTGCTTCTGCCTCGACGATGTCGATCGGGGCCATAGTACCGACCTCGACGCGTGTCCGGTTGTTCCGGAGCGACTCTTCGGCCAGGTCGAGCGATTGACGCTGAACCGCCAGAAAATCGCGGGCAAACACGAGCTCCCAGTACGCGTTTCTGACGTTTCGCTCGGTTTGCACTACCGTCTGGCGGAGCTGGATGTCTGAAAGATCACGGTTGGCGCGGGTGATGGCTACTTGTTGACGAAAACCGTCGATCCCAAGGTTGCGCAACAGTGGCTGCGTGTAGTTCAGGTCTAGGTTCGACCTCAGGATGGGATCGAATGATGTGAAGATGTTGGTCGTGCTCGAGTGGGACCCGTCCCAGCTCACGGAGTATTGACCACCGGCCCAGGGGAGCTGCTGGATGACGCCCACGCTGTCCTGTAGCAGACGGTCCCTGACCGTGGTCTCGCCACCTGCGAAGATATTCCCGGTCGGGCTGTCGCGGTTGTTGCCAAAAACCGTCGTCGAGAGGGTGGGGGCGTACACAGACTCGGCTTCCGCCACCCCCATGTCCTGGATGAGTGGGTTGATCCGCTCCACCCGAAGATCTAGGTTTTGCTCGAGCGCGAGTGTGACGGCCTCATCGACAGACAGATGCAGCACCGGGCTGGGGGGCTGAATGCTCGCGGGAAGGCGCACCCCGCCGCTGCTCCTGGCCATCGCGGCTTGAGGTCGTACCGGGGTGGGCGGGTTTGCGACGGGCTGCGCGTGGCTCACGGACATCCACAGCCCAAACGCACAAACTTCCAGTAGGGTGCTGACCATCGGCAGTCGACAACGCATCTCAGATCTCCTAGACAATGGCGACCAGTAGTAAAAGTCCCGCGTCGCATTGGGAACGGTGGGGCCGCGCTGATGACGAGGGGGTAAATTTGGCGGGTCTGGCCCCGCTCTGCGGCAGCCCGGCGCTGTCCCGTGCGTGATGTTCCGCCTGCGAATTATTCGGCGAACGTTGAGGACCCGCTCGTCCGGCCAAGCACTGTAGCACTGCCGCCCGATGAGGTCAGTCGTCGTGTTCGCCCCATGCCGACCCGCAGCGTGGCCTTGTCTAGAAATACTATCGGTATTCCTCGTGGTGGTGCCGGGACGCGTTCCGGACCCGACGATGTGAACGTATCTGGACGGCGGTGCGCGAGATCGATCGCGCCGGAGTGGCTCCGGTGAGTTTAGACGCAGACGATGGCAGACAAGTTCTTGCGGGGCGCGGTTCGACCGAGCCTCAGCCGGACAGAGTGGCCGGACGGTATACTCTCAGCCCGCCGATCGTTATCGAGAATGGTGCTCGAAATGGATTCCCAGGCAGTACTCGACCTGTTCAGACGTCATACCGGACTTCTTGAGGGGCATTTTCGGCTTTCTTCCGGTCTGCATAGCCCGGGGTATCTTCAATGTGCGCGGGTGCTACAGTTTCCTGAGGCCGCCACGCAGCTGGGTGTGGCCTTGGCTGAGCGAGTCGGGCCATGGGCGGCAGACGTCGTGTTGTCGCCGGCGTTGGGTGGAGTGGTGATCGGCCACGAAGTCGCTCGGGCATTGGGCTTGCGCGCTGTGTTTGCCGAACGGAGCGCCGGTCGGCTGACGCTCCGGCGTGGCTTCGAGATCGCATCGGCCGAGCGCGTGGTGGTGGTGGAGGACGTCGTTACGACGGGTGGTTCGACCCGCGAGACGATAGACGTGGCCGCGGGTGCAGGTGGCGTGGTGGCGGGGGCGGTCGCCATCATTGATCGCAGTGAGGGCCAAAACGCATTCGAAGTACCATTCACGGCACTCGCTGAGTTCCCCCTCCCGACATACGATCGAGACGACTGTCCGCTGTGTTCCCGTGGGGTGCCGGTGACCAAACCCGGGTCCCGCGTGTAGAAGGGCCTGGTCGTCGAACGGGTGGGGCGACCCCATGCGAAATCTCAAATTCACGGTCGAATACGAAGGGACCGAGTACGTGGGGTGGCAGCGACAGTCGAACGGGGTGTCGATCCAGGGATGTTTGGAGGACGCTCTCGCCGAGATCGAGGGGGAGCCGGTGGTTGTCGTCGGGGCGGGGCGCACCGACGCGGGTGTGCATGCGTTGGGTCAGGTGGCGGGTGTCCGATTGCGACACGAAATTCCACCCGACGCCCTGGTGCGGGCGGTCAACGTGCGGTTGCCGGGCGACATTCGCATCACGAATGCGGAGGTGGCCGCAGAGTCCTTTCACGCCCGGTTCGACGCTACGGCGAAGTCCTATGATTACCGATTGCATCACGGCGAGGTTGTGAGCCCGTTCTTGCGTCGCTACGTGTGGCATCTGCGAGACCACTTGGATATTGCACGGATGATGGAGACCGCCACCGTGTTGGTGGGGAAGCACGACTTCGCTGCTTTTCACGCGTCCGGTGGGTCTGCTCGCTCGAGTGTCCGCACCCTGTTCGGGCTGACCATCCACACCGGTCCTGCGGTCTCGTGTCCACAACCTGGCTCCGACCACACCGAAACGACTGTGATCAGGGCGCGAGGCAGTGGGTTTCTCCGTCACATGGTGCGCGTCATTGTTGGGACACTCGTCGAGGTGGGGAGAGGCCGTCTCGACCAACAGGATGTCATACGGGCGTTGCGTGAAGGCGATCGGCGTGTGGCCGGGCCAACCGCGCCGCCGCAAGGCCTCGTCTTGGCCAAGGTTGACTACGCTTGAACCAGAGAGGAGCGCCTCGTATTATCACGGTCAGACACGTTCGGTGCGGTGTCAGAGGATGGCCCTGAGATGATGGGCTGCTAGCCTACCCCACGACGACGAACGCAGATGAGCCTCGATGACCTGCTGAGCTGGGCTCCCACCGGTTCCGCAGAAGCTGTCCTTGCGAGGCAGGTCGACTTCGACCGTCTCCCGGCCCATGTCGCCATTATTATGGATGGTAACGGACGATGGGCGGGCCAGCGGCAACTGCCGCGCGTAGAGGGGCACCGGGCTGGCATTGACTCGGTGCGGGACGTGGTGGAGACGTCGGCTCGACTCGGGATCGACGTGCTCACACTCTATGCGTTCTCGGTCGAGAACTGGAAACGACCCCGAGCAGAAGTCTCGGTGTTGATGGGGCTGCTGAAGCACTATCTACGAATGGAGCTCAGTACCCTCTTGGCAAACGACATCAGATTTAGGGTGATTGGACGGCAGGACGAGCTTCCGCTGGATGTTCGCGAAGAGCTGGCGGCGGGGCAGGAGCGGACCCAGAGCAACACCGGAATGTTGTTCAATATCGCCCTCAACTACGGGGGGCGGGCCGAGATCGTCGAAGCGGTGCGGACGATTATGGCGGCCGGCGTCGATCCTGATGCGCTCGATGAGACGCGATTCTCGCAGTTTCTCTACACCGCGGGGCAGCCTGACCCGGATCTGCTCATTCGAACCAGCGGGGAGATGCGGGTCAGCAACTTCTTGTTGTGGCAGATTGCCTACTCTGAGATCTGGGTGACCGAGACGCTCTGGCCCGATTTTCGTGCTCGGCACCTTTTGGAAGCGGTTCTCGATTATCAAAAACGTGACCGGCGTTATGGTGGTATCACACA
Organism: Acidobacteriota bacterium; assembly: GCA_036336225.1. Taxonomy (GTDB): domain Bacteria; phylum Acidobacteriota; class Vicinamibacteria; order Vicinamibacterales; family UBA8438; genus JAJEEA01. The sequence goes on from JAYZGM010000117.1 coordinate 9,789, forward strand.
GCCCGTCGTCGTTGGGCGCTAGTGTACCGTCCCGGAAGTTCGCGACAGAATCCGCGGGCGGAGCATCGCTAGATGGTGTCGTTCCTCGGTCCCCAATGCCTATTTCGCGCCCTCGTCAGGACACGAATGCGACGGGCTTCCGCGCCATGACTAGGACGAGATGGCCCGCGTTCTAAGCGCGCTGGTTCTGCTGCCGTTGGTCCTCGGTACGATTTGGTTCCTGCCGGGGTGGGCCACCCTCATACTTGCCGAACTGATCGCGTTGTTCGTGTTGCGCGAATTCGGGGCGCTCGGGGCCGGCTTCGGGGCCCGCCCGATGATGGCGGTGACTACACTCGGCGTCATGGCCACCGTTGCGACGGCGACGCAGCCGCTTCTCGTGCCCGTGTTTGCAGTCACGACGCTCCTGGTCGGCACACTGAGCTTGGCCCGCGGCGACCGCGACCAGCAGGTCCTGCTCGATATCGGGTCTGCGTTGTTTCCATTGCTGTATGTCGGGGTGCCCCTGGCGACGCTCGTCGCGCTGAGGGCGTCGTCTGGACCTGAGGCACTGCTCCTGTTGCTCGCGACGATCATGGTCAGTGATACCGCCCAGTACTATGGAGGGCGGACGTGGGGGCGGACGCCGCTGGCGCCGGCCAACCGCCCCAACACACCGGGGGCGGGGGCGGTGTGCGGGGTGGCCGGGGGGGTGGGACTCATCGTCGTGTTCTCGGAACCAGCGCTCGGGGTGACAGCCTGGTCAAGTCGGCTCATGTTGGGTGTGGTGGTCGTGGGGCTTGGCATTGCCGGTGATCTCTTTGAGTCTCGTCTCAAACGTGGAGCTGGGGTAAAGGATGCCTCCTCGCTCATCCCCGGGCATGGCGGGATGCTCGACCGAGTGGATAGCCTCTTGTTTGCTGCCCCCGGGTTCTTTTTCGTGTTTCGGCTCCTGTCCGACTCTTGACGTGGACGACGAGATTCGTCGTCGTGGCTTCGGGCGCCGTTGTCGGAACGGGTTGTTCAAACGATGAATGACGAGGGACTCCGCTCGTGAGAAGAATCGCCATCCTGGGGTCGACCGGCTCCATCGGCTGTAGCGCGCTCGCGGTCGCGACGGACCATCCTGACCGGATCGAGGTCGTCGGTTTGGCGGCCGGTCGCAACACGACCCGTTTTGCGGACCAGGTCGAGCAACATCGACCGCGGGTGATTTCGTTGGCGTCCGAGTCGGGTGTGTCGACACTCCGGGCCGCGGTATCGTCGGAGGCTGCCACGCATGTCACCCATGCTCTGGTCGGAGACGAAGGCCTGCGGGCCGTCGCGACCCATCCCGACGTCGATTTGGTTCTTTGCGCCACCACCGGGACGACCGCGTTGGGGGCGGTGTTCGCTGCGATCGAGTCGGGCAAGACGATTGCGCTGGCCAACAAGGAGGTGCTTGTCATGGCCGGCGCTTTGGTGATGGAGGCGGCCCGCCAGCATGGTGTGGCGATTCTGCCGGTCGATAGTGAGCACAACGCGATTCACCAATGTCTCCACGGACGGCCCGACCACGAGATTCGCCGTTTGCTGCTGACTGCCTCCGGGGGACCTTTTCGAGGCTGGGAGCCAGAACAGCTCGAACGCGTTACCCTGACCGATGCCCTGGCCCATCCCACGTGGCAGATGGGGCGGAAGATCACGATCGACTCGGCGACGCTGATGAACAAGGGCTTAGAAGTGATCGAAGCGCATTGGCTGTTTGGAGTCCCCGCCGAACAGATCGATGTTGTCGTACACCCGCAGTCGGTCGTGCACTCGTTGGTCGAGCTGTGTGACGGGTCCCAGATTGCTCAGCTCGGGGTGACTGACATGCAGTTGCCAATCCAGTACGCGTTTTCGTACCCGGACCGCTGGACGAGTCGGTTGCCCTCGCTCGATCTCGCGGAGTGTGGGTGTCTCGAGTTTGCCCAACCCGATATGCGGACCTTCCCATGTCTCGGTCTGGCCTACCGAGCCCTTCGAGGGGGGGCTGCGTTGCCGGTCGCTTTGAACGCCGCGAACGAGATCGCGGTGGAGGCTTTCCTGGCCGAAACGCTGCCATTTCGTGGGATCGCCGAGGTGATCGCCCAGACTCTGGATGACACGGAACGTCTCGGGATGATCGCGCCGGAGACGTTGGACCAGGTTCGGCAAGTCGACGAACGAGCTCGGCGGTATTCACGGGATCTCGTGGCCGAGTTACAATCGAGAGAATGACCAGTTTGCTCGCGTTTCTGTTTGTCCTCGGTGTCCTGGTGTTTGTCCACGAGCTAGGGCACTTCGTTGTGGCGCGACGCCACGGTGTGCGGTGTCTTACGTTCTCCCTTGGTTTTGGACCAAAGCTCCTACAGACCAAACGTGGCGACACCGTGTATTGCGTCAGTGCGATTCCGCTCGGTGGCTACGTGAAAATGGCGGGAGAGAGCGTTGACGACAAACGGGAAGGCAAGGACGACGAGTTCCTTTCCAAGACAAAGTGGCAACGCTTTCAGATCTTGATTGCCGGTCCCGCGATGAACATCGTGTTGGCGATCGTGGTGATGACGGTGGTCTTGCTTCAGGGGGCGCAGGTCCCGCTGTATGAAGAGCAACCACCGGTCGTGGGGGCGCTCGCCGACGATTCCCCGGCTGCGAGAGCTGGCATTCGTCGTGGGGATCGAATCCTTAGCGTTGCCGGACGGGAGGTCAACACCTGGGAAGAGCTAATTTACGCGGTTGTACCCCGCGCTGACCGTGAAATCGAGGTGGTGTTGCGTCGGGACGCCGGAGTTGAGTCCATTGTGGTCACCCCGGAGGGGCAGACCGAATATAACCTTGGCGACCTCGGGGTGGAACCGGAAATGTCGCCCCAGGTCGTCGCCTGGTCGCCGTCTACCACGGCGGCACGTGATGCCGGTGTGCAGATTGGCGATGTCATCGAAGCGGTTGACGGCGAGGCGGTCACGCAGCGGTCACTGATTGATGCGATCAACGCGAGCAACGGCGGATCGATCACGTTGCAGGTTCGCCGAGACGGCGGGACGCAGGAGATCGCGTTGGCACCCCAGCCGGTCGGAGACGCCTGGATGATTGGGGTCAGTCTTAGCCCATTCGAAGTCCGGATTATCGAGCCCGGATTAATCGAGGCATTTGGTTTGAGTCTCGAGCAGAACTACGAATGGTCCGGTCTGATCTTCCAGACTATTTGGGGGCTGGTGACCAGGGATACCCCAACTTCTCAACTTATGGGACCAGTGGGGATCGCCCAGTTGTCGGGTGATGCGGCTCAAGTTGGGTGGGTGACCCTGTTTGGTCTGATGTCCATGATCAGTCTGAATTTGGGGATACTGAACCTACTGCCGATCCCTGTCTTGGACGGGGGCCACATCTTCATCATGGCGATGGAAGGGATCTCCCGTCGGGATTTCAGTGTGCGCTTGAAGGAACGCATGCTTCTTGCCGGTTTCGTGGTCCTGATGACACTCATGGTGACGGTGATTTATAACGACCTCACACGTGTCGCCTGGATCGAACGGTTGATGATCTGGCGCTAGTTCACCAGCTCATCGCTAGATCTGTCCGCAATATCTCCCCACGGTCCGGAAAGGGGTTGTCAACCGCGCCCATTTGGTCCGTTGGATATCTCTGCCTGTTCCCCAACGCCAGATTTACATTCACCGTCTAGCGCCCGGCGCTCGGGGGAGTTAGTCCCAACATTGCCACTCGTTGTGGGCGGTTGTTCCCACCGGTGGTGGTGTCTCTGTATCTGGCCGTTGTATCTGTTGTTGGGCGGTCCATCCTGAATCATGCGTACCCTTCCGGTCCGAACCCTCCTCAGCGCGTTGCGAAAGGAGTTTCCACCGATGCTGCGACTGGCCACGCCCGTGGTGGTGGCGGAGCTCGGCTGGATGGCGATGGGTATTGTGGATATCGCCATGGTGGGACGGCTGGGTCCAGAGGCGATTGGCGCGGTGGGTGTCGGCAGCGTGCTGTTTTTTGCGTTCGTGGTCTTTGGAATCGGCATGCTTCTAGGTCTGGACCCGCTCATCGCGCAGGCGTTCGGGCAGGGACGTATCGAAGAGTGCCAACGATGGCTGATGCACGGGGTCGGGTTGGCCGTACTGCTGGCGGTGCCACTCACGCTGGTCACCGGCTTCATTCTCGCCATGCTCGATCGATGGGGCCTCGACCCGGCCGTCGAACGGCTTGCGGGTCCCTATTTCGCGAGGATCCAGTGGAGCATTCTGCCGCTGTTGCTCTACGCGGCGTTCCGACGATACTTACAGGCCGTCGGTCATGCGCCTTACGTGATGGTGGCACTCGTCACCGCCAACGTCATCAACGTCGTCGCGAACTGGGCACTCGTGTTCGGAAATCTGGGAGCGCCCGCGCTCGGAGTCAACGGTGCGGCGTGGGCCACCTGCGTGTCGCGTATTTATCTTGCGGTGTTCCTGGCGGCCGTGATCATGCGTCAGGCTCGTTTGGACACGTTTAGGGTCTCACTTCGTCTCGAGCGGCGTCGTCTGGTGCGCTTGCTCCGCCTCGGGCTCCCCGCTGCGACGCAGGTCACACTTGAAGTCGGGGTATTCGCGGTGGTCACGGCACTCGCCGGTCGGTTCGATACAGGCACGCTGGCGGCCCACCAAATCGTACTGAATGTAGCCAGCGTGACTTTCATGGTGCCCCTTGGGATCGGCTCCGCGGGGGCCGTGCGGGTTGGTCACGCGGTGGGTCGCCGCGACCCTCCCGGTGTTCGTCGAGCGGGGTGGACCGCGTTACTGCTTGGGGCAGGATTCATGAGCGGCGCGGCCATCGTATTCGTGTCAGTTCCGGAGGCGATTTTGGGTCTGTTCACCGGGGATCCGACCGTCATTAGGGTCGGGGTATCGCTTCTCCTGGTGGCCGCGCTGTTTCAGCTCTGCGACGGATTGCAGGGAGTGGCAACCGGAGTCTTGCGGGGACTCGGTGACACACGGACCCCCCTGATGTGCAACCTGGGCGGCCACTGGCTAGTCGGTCTCCCGCTCGGCTCTGTACTGTGTTTCGTCGGGGGATGGAGCGTTTTCGGATTATGGGTCGGCCTGTCGGTTGGGTTGACGCTCGTGGGAATTGTGTTGGCGACTACGTGGTGGCGTCGCTCACGACACTGGCTGGGCTAGCCGCTCGTCACGAGCACCTGGGATTCAATCGCCTGCGCCAGGCCAGCCTCATCGTGTGGTCCGGTCACCGGCCACCCGAACCGTTTGAGTTCGGGGACCGCGTTTCCCATCACGACGGGATAGCCGGCCCTCTTCAGCATCTCAAGGTCATTCAGGTTGTCGCCGACCGCCATGACCGACGCGGTGGGGATACCGCGGCGAGATGCCCAGGCCGCCACGCTACTACCCTTCGAGCAACCGGACGCCGTGATATCCAGCAAGGAGAAATCCCGCTGCTCGTACTCGGTTAGGGTGAGGGTGAGGTCGCGCGCGCTCGGTAGCGCTCGGATGTTTGCGTGCAGCTGTCGCATTTCATCGACGCCGCCGGTAAAGGCCAACTGAATTGGTTCCTCGTCAAGGGCTGTTTCGAGGGCGTCGGTGCGTGTCATGTACTGACGATTGCGGTCGTAGTACCACTGACGCTGCGGGTGCGACCAATCGATTCGTTCCCACATGTATTGGGTCGCGTCGGCGCGGTCAAAAATCAGGGCTGCTCCCTGTCGTACGTTCCGGGTGTCGATGATGAGGTCTCGTACCAGATGCCGAGGCAGGGAGCATTGGTCCAGTGTTACTCCGTCGGCGGTTTTGACAAGTGCCCCGTTGCTCACGATCAGTACGACCTTCGCGCCCACGCGGTCGGCGATCGGACGCGCGTGATGAAAGCTCCGTCCGGTGGCCAACACCACCTCGACCCCTCGTGTCACCGCTGCATGAATCGCCTGACGGTTGGCATCAGGTACCCGACCCGCGGTGTCGAGGAGGGTCCCGTCGATATCGATCGCCACGAGCCGAACTGGAAACGAGTCGCCCGAGGACGGCGGGTGAGTGGTCCCATCATGGGACACGGGAATAGTGCTCCACGACATACTCGTCTACGAGCTGGTGAAACGCTGCGGCGAGCTCGTCGTAAGAGCCGCGGAGCGTGGTCGCGTGGCGGCCATCGACATAGACCGGGCAGGTGGGAGCTTCTCCCGTGCCGGGGAGACTAATGCCGATGTTGGCGGCTTTGGATTCGCCAGGACCGTTGACGACACAACCCATGACCGCCACCCGAAACTCCTCCACTCCCTCATGCCGGCTTCTCCAGACGGGCATCATGTCCCGAACATGTTGTTGAATCTGCTCAGCCAGCTCCTGAAACGTGGTGCTGGTCGTTCGACCACACCCTGGGCAGGCGGTAATGCTCGGGGCAAACGACCGGAGTCCTAACGACTGGAGTAGCTCGCAGGCGGCATAGACCTCGTCACGTCGGTCACCTCTGGGGCGCGGGGTCAGAGAGACGCGGATGGTATCGCCGATACCCGCCTCGAGGAGCACGCCCATCGCTGCCGCAGACCAGACCTGTCCCTTGAGTCCCATCCCGGCCTCGGTGAGCCCCAGGTGCAATGGCTGTGTTGTCCTGGTCGCCAGCTCTCGGTAGATCGCGATCAGGTTGCGTGGTGATGACACCTTGCAGGAGATCACAATCTGGTCTGGATTGAGTCCGGCCTGAAGTGCCAGGTCGGTCGATTCCAGCGCGGAGATGACCATGCACTCGTTGATGATTTCTTCGGAGCTTCGACCGAGATCTTGGTCGGTGTTCTCCTGCATCTTCGTCATCACCAGATCCTGGTTCAGCGAGCCACCATTCACGCCGATCCGGATCGGTTTGCCATGGTCCCGCGCGATCTTGCAGATCGTCCCGAACTGCTCGTCCCGCCGGGCTCCGGTCCCCACATTCCCAGGATTGATCCGATACTTGTCGAGAGTGCTCGCACACGTCGGATGCTGAGATAACAACTGATGACCGTTGTAGTGGAAGTCGCCGATCAGCGGCGTTCGACAGCCGAGATCGGTCAGCCGGCGTCGAATTTCAGATATGGCGGCCGCAGCTGCCGCCGTGTTGACCGTCACCCGTACGAGCTCGGATCCGGCGTCGGTGAGCTCTTGACACTGTGTGGCCGTCGCCTCGGCGTCGGCGGTGTCGGTGATCGTCATCGACTGGACCACGATCGGGGCGCCACCCCCGATTTGGACGTCGCCGACTCGGACTCCTGTGGTGCGGTGTAGCGTTGCTGTGGCCATGCGTCATCGGCCCCGCGGTGATCTCAACGGGTTGTCGGCTTTCTCGAGCCGGTCTCATGTCTCCGCATGCTTCGCATCGTATCGTCTGCTGCGTCAAGGGTGCGATCGATGTGACGCGTTGTGTGGGCGGCGGACAGAAACCATCCTTCGAACTGAGACGGTGGTGGATAGATCCCTCGGGCCAGCATGCCACGAAAGAAGCGGGAGTATGAAGTGGTGTCGGCCGTGAGTGCACTGTCGTAGTCACGCACTGGCGTGGGGGAGAAGAAGGGGGTCAGCACGGATCCAAAGAGGTTGACGTGTAGCGGAAGACGATGGGCGCGGGCCGCATCCGCGAGTCCCGTGGCCAAACGACGGCCCAACGTGTCGAGACGCGTGTACAGCTGGGGTGTCAGTCTAGAGAGCGCCCACTGACCGGCCGTCATCGCTAACGGGTTGCCAGAGAGAGTTCCGGCCTGATAAACCGGGCCAACCGGTGCAATTTGTTCCATGAGCTGACGACGCCCGCCGTAGGCACCCACCGGAAGGCCACCGCCGATGATCTTGCCCAGACACGTGAGATCCGGGCGGACCCCAAATCGCTCCTGCGCCCCTCCGGCAGATACCCGAAACCCGGAGATCACCTCGTCAAAGATGAGGATGGCTCCATGCTCGGTGCACAGGGTTCGAAGTCCTTCCAGAAATCCTGGCGCCGGCGGCACCACCCCCATGTTGCCAGCGAGTGGCTCGACGATCAATGCCGCCACGCGCGTGCGATGAGCCCGAAAGAGCCGCTCCACCGAGCGCAGGTCGTTGTACTGGGCGACGAGGGTGTCGGCGGCGACGGCCGATGAGACTCCCGGACTCGTGGGAATCCCGAGAGTTGTTGCCCCCGACCCGGCGGCCACGAGAAACGGGTCGGCATGGCCGTGATAGCACCCGGCGAACTTGATGATGCGGGTGCGCCCGGTGGCCGCCCGCGCCAGCCGCAGCGCGCTCATGGTGGCCTCGGTGCCCGAGTTCACGAATCGGACACGAGCCATCGATGGCATGAGCTGTCGCACCAGAAGCCCGAGCTCGACCTCCGATGCCGTGGGCGCTCCGAAGCTCATCCCATGGGCGGCGGTCTTCGCCAGTAGGCGAACGAGGTCAGCCGGAGCATGTCCGTGAATAAGTGGTCCCCACGACATGACAAAATCGATATACGAACGACCCTCCTCATCCGTGATGCGTGCGCCCCGGGCCCGTCGGATAAAGGGCGGTGTACCTCCGACGGCCAAGAACGCGCGAACGGGGCTGTTAACCCCGCCGGGTAGAATTCGTTTGGCGCGGGAAAAAAGTGTGGCGGACTGTCGGCGCCCAGAGGTGCTCATAGCGGGGGGAACGATATCATGACGAAAATGTCGGAACCCTGTGACATCTGCGGCGGGACCGCGATGCACCCGTTTCTCGATGTCAGTCTGATCGGCACGCGTGTCTCACGAATCGAGCGGTGCGAAAGGTGCGGATTCCGACAGGTGCGTCCCCGCCTCTCGGCGAGCGAAATCAAGACACTCTATCCCAGTGACTACTTCGACGCGGGGTCGATCGTCGGATATGCCGACTACGCCCGCGAGTTTCAGCGCCGACAGCGAGAGGCCTATTTTCTGCGTCGCTGGTTGCGGCGGATTCGACCTGACGGACGTCTCCTCGAGGTCGGGTGTGCGCTGGGGTTTCTCCTGGCCGGACTGAAGGGGGCCGGCTGGCGTCTGGAGGGGATCGACGCCGCCAGTTTTGCCGCCTTCTACGCGCGCACCCGTTACGACCTCCACGTCATGTGTGCCACCCTCGAGGAGGCGCGATTTCCGGACCAGAGCTTCGACGTGATCATCCAAAAGGATCTGTTGGAGCATGTGGCCCACCCCCGTCGTCATCTCGTCGAGACGTTTCGAGTGCTTCGGCCCGGGGGCTGGGTCTGGTTGGTGACACCGAATGGCGAGGCGAATCTGAGACCCCTTGTCGCTGCCGCTCGAGACACGACCGACCGTGAGCACAGGTTGCCCGTGCTCGATCAGGGGCATCTGTCGTTCTTCAACCGCCGACATCTGACCACGTTATTCACCGAGTGCGGTTTTCGCTGTCATCGGATGCGGATGGTTGGCATTCGTCGGGGCCTGAGAGCCTTGGGGCGACTCCCAGGTCAGCGACGTTTTGTTCGGTGGCTCGGCCCCCAATCCCAAGACGCGTCGCCGACGCCAACCCCGCATCGATCGGAGACAGACATTCGTGGCATCCACGACCGGCTGGCAGAGCAAATCGACCAGGACATCGCGACTCGTCACCAGTCGTTTCGGAGCTGGCGCCCCTACTATCACTACCATCGTGTGATGAAACAGCTCGATATGTTGCCGGCAGGTTGTGAGGTCGGCTACGACTTTGATTGTTTGCTCCAGAAGACGGTGTGATACGCATAGTCGGCCCGTCCACTCACCCTGACAGAGTTGATCGCGATCAAGCTCGAGTGCCAGAATGAGATGACACAGAACGTGACCGATGAGTCACCAAGACCACCATCGTGAGCGCACGGGCGCGCATGTAAGGAGAGGCGGATGAGCAGTCGGGTTGTCGCGTGGGGTGTGGCATTGGCGTTTGCCGGTGGTCTGGCGACGGTGACCGTCCAAGGGGGCGAGCGCGCCAGGTCCGCAGCGCTTCAGGAGGAGTCCAGCTCCGTACTCGATGGGGTGTTTACCGGGGCGCAGTCTCGTCGTGGTCGCCGGGTCTACAACCAAAATTGCGCGTCGTGTCATGGCGCCGAGCTCAAAGGCGGCGAAATGGCGCCCAGTATCGCTGGGAACGACTTCATCGTCTTTTGGACCGAGCTGCCCGTGGGCTCGCTCTTCGAGCGCATCAAGGTCTCGATGCCTGAAGACGGACCAGGACGGCTCTCAGATGAGGAGTACTCAGACGTGGTTGCGTACATGCTCAGCGAGAGTGGCTACCCGTCTGGTGATACCGAAATGCCGGCTGACAAAGAGGCGCTCGACGGCATCATGATTGTGGCCGCTGAGTAGGCAAGTCCGGATCTTGCAGAGCGTTCGCCACGTCGCGGGCGTAGTAGGAAATGATGATGTCGGCACCCGCGCGGCGTATGGACGTCAGGCTTTCCATCATGGCGCGTCGTTCGTCGAGCCACCCGAGACGAACCGCAGCTTTGAGCATCGCGTATTCGCCACTGACCTGATAGGCCGCCGTAGGGCGCTGAAACTCGGTTTTCACTCGGTGGATCACGTCAAGGTAGGGCATCGCCGGTTTGACCATGACGATGTCCGCACCTTCCTCCAGATCGAGCGCTACCTCGTGTAGCGCCTCGTGTGTGTTGGTCGGGTCCATCTGGTGGGTCCGCCGGTCGCCAAATCGCGGGGCAGAATCAGCCGCGTCCCGAAACGGGCCGTAGAAGGCCGAGCAGTACTTCGCCGCATACGACATGATGCTGGTGTCGGTAAAACCGCGAGCATCTAGGCCCTCTCGAATGGCGCCCACCCTGCCGTCCATCATGTCCGAGGGCGCGACGATATGCGCCCCGGCTTCGGCATGAGACACGGCGGTTTCCACAAGCCGGTCCACTGTCGCATCGTTGAGGATTTCTTCTCCCTCCAGAATCCCACAGTGGCCGTGTGAGGTGTACTCGCATAGACAAACGTCGGTGATGATCGTGACGTCGTCGAAGCGGGCGCGGATCGCCGAGACCACAGATTGCACCGGCGCCGTGGGGTCGGAGGCGGCTGAGCCCTGCTCGTCTTTCTGGGTCGGTAAGCCGAACAGCAGGAAGGCCCTTACCCCGTCCTCACGCGCGGACGCGACCTCGGTCAGCGCGCTGTCGACTGAGAGCTGAAACACGCCGGGCATCGAGACCACTTCGCGTCGCACGCCTGTACCGCCACCCACGAATAGGGGATACACCAGATTGTCCACCGATAACCTGGTTTCTCGCACTAGCGCGCGAATGCCGGCGGTGCGTCGTAACCGGCGTGGGCGCTGGGTGAGTCCGAGTCGGTCTGATGCAACCGGTCGACCGGTCGTGGTGGCGGGGAGTTCCCGTTCTGCCACGTCGCGGATATCCATCACTGATCCTCCCCGCCGCCATTTTGTTGAGCATCGTCGACTATCGCCCGTATCAGAGCCGGTATCGTGGAGGTGGTCGGCATGATGGCGGTGGTGATCCCGAGTCGCTCGGCGATTCCGGAGGTGACGGGTCCAATACACGCCACCTTCACCTGTTTCAACAGGTCGGCCACTTGGTCCTCGCCGAGGGCTTGGGCAAAATTCTTGACGCTCGACCCACTCGTAAACGTGACCACGTCGATCTGGCGTTCGAGCAGCATTCTATATATGTCCGGATCGCCGTCCAGATCCACGCCCACGGTGCGATACGCAGTGACGGTCGTGACCTGTGCTCCCGCCTGGGTCAGTTGCGACGGGAGGAGCTCGCGGGCCAGGTCCCCGCGGGGTAGCAGCACGCGGACCCCGCCCAGCTTGACACTCGTGCGGAGCGCACGCACCACGCCTTCTGAGCGATACTCATCCGGAACAAGATCTACCCGCAGTCCATAGTTGGTCAGTGCCTCGGCGGTCGCTGGGCCCACTGCGCACAGCTTGACGCCCTGGAGGTCCCGGATGTCACCGGGACCCTCGAGCACGCGCTGTAGAACATGTGTGACCGCGTTGACGCTTGTGAACACGACCCAATCAAAGGTGTGAATCGTGCCGCAGGCGGTGTCGAGCGCGGCCGTATCTGTCGGTGGCACAATCTCGATGGTTGGGACCTCGACCGTTTCGGCGCCCAGATCTTCGAGACTTGACACCAGGCTTGCGGCCTGGGCCCTGGCCCGTGTGACCACGATCCGACGTTTGAAGAGCGGACGGGTGTCGAACCATCGCAGGTGTTCTCGCAGCGCCACCACCCGACCCACCACCAGCACTGCAGCCTCTCGGTGGTCCGGCCGTCCCACCAGTTCCTCGATCTCGGCCAGGGTCCCCTGAATCGTATATTGGCTGGCGAGAGTCCCTCGATAGATGAGTGCGGCCGATTCACCGACTGATCGTCCGTGTCGTTGGAGTGCCTTGACGATCGCTGCGAGCTGTGGACCGGAGCCAAACGAGACGATTGTCCCGCCGAGTTTTGCCAACCCGTTCCACGCTACTTGGGGGAGCTCGCTGGTGTCTCCCTCGTTTCCACGAATAAGGGTGAGGGTATCGCCTGCTTCGGGGTAGGTCACCGGAATACCGGCATACGTCGGGCTCCCGATTCCTGACGGGACGCCGGGGACCACCTCGAAAGGGACCCTCTGTTCGTGCAGAAAGAGCGCCTCTTTTCCTCCGCTATCAAACACAAATGGGTCGCCCCACTTGAGCCGGGCGACGGTTTTCCCCTCGCGTGCCTTGTCAGCCAGCAGCATACAAATGGCGTCCTGTTCCAATGGTTGCGGCGCGGCTGGGCCGACGTCGATCCTCTCGGCGTCGGGTCTGGCCAGCCTGAGCATCCGATGGTGCACGAGGTGGTCGTAGACCACGACATCAGCGGCGGCGAGGAATCGGTGGCCCTTGATGGTCAGCAGCGACGGGTCACCAGGACCGGCGCCGATGAGGTAGATGCGAGCCCCGGTCATGTCGTTGTCCCCTTCGTAGGGGAGGAAGCCGCTGGTGGAGCATCGGCATCGATGGGGGCGGTCTCGCGACGCGCGGATTCCAGAATCGGTCCTGCGCCTGCGCCGAGCAGGAGGCCGGCCACGCGTGCGCCGAGTTGTCTGGCTCCATGCTCCTGTCGCCGAGGGTCAGGGTCGACGGGCGTAGCGGCTTCCCGTCGCAGGAGCTGCGTGCCGTCAAGCGATGCCACCACCGCGGACAATCGAAGGTCGCCGTCGTCCGACCACCGGGCCAATGCGCCGATCGGGACCTGACAGCCGCCGCCCAAGGCGCTTACGAGCTCCCGCTCGGCCGCCAGAGACAGCCAAGAGGCCTCGTCATTGATAGCTGACAGTGCGCGCGCCGTGTCGACGTCATCCGCCCTCGATTCAATAGCGATGATCCCCTGACCCGGTGATGGCACGCACAGATCTGGGTTGAGACAGTTTGAGATCCGGTTTGCTAGGCCCAGACGTCTTAGACCGGCGGCGGCGAGCACGAGCATGTCATACCGGCCCGCGTCCAGTTTGGCGAGCCGGGTCCCGACGTTGCCTCGCACCAGCCGAAACCGGGCGTGGGGCCAGCAGCGTGTGAGCTGCGCGACACGACGGACGCTTCCACTGCCCACCGCGGGGGCTGAACCCTGTGACGCCATCGTCTCTTCCGGTGACCGACCCGGTCGGTAAGGTCCATCAGCCGGCAGGATGAGTGCGTCCCTCGGGTCTTCCCGAGGTAAGACGGCCCGGACGACGAGCCCCTCCGGTATCTCGGCGGGCATGTCCTTGGCGCTGTGCACCGCCAGATCAATCGATCCCCGGATGAGCGCGTGCTCGATCTCTTTGACGAAGACCCGTTTTCCACCCACGGTCGACAGATTGGCATTGGCAAGCTGGTCTCCGGTGGTGGAGATGACGACGAGCTCACACGCCTGATCGGTGCGGTCCCGGATCGTGGCCGCTACTGTTTTCGCCTGCCAGAGCGCGAGCTTGCTACCACGGGTGCCGAGTTTGAGCCGAGTCACGACGCAACCGAAGTTTTTGGGGCGGGGCGAGGGGAGATCGCGCTCCTGTCGTCCGAGACCTGTCTCTCGGTCGGCAGATCTTCATCGAGACTGAAGAGTCGGGTCACGGTTTCGGCGTCCTGCGCGGCCACCGCGGCGTCACTGGCTGATTTGAGTCGTTCGGTCGGGGTGTGGAGCAACTTCTGGACCAATAATCGGGTGACTTCGTCCACGCGGGCCCTGGCCTCCGGAGCCATCGCGCTCAACTTCGGTTCGAGACGTTCGAGCTCGGATTGACGTACCTCTTCGAAGCGACGCCGGAGTGCGACCACGGTCGGTATCGTCCCACGCGAACGCAACCAGGTTACGAACTCGTCGGTCGCATCTTCGACCATGGCTTCTGCTTGGGTTGTTTGTTCTCGCCGACGTGTCAGGTTTTCGCTCACGATGGTGCGCAAATCGTCAATGTTGTAGAGGAACACCTGCTCGAGCTCACCGGCCTCTGGCTCCACGTCACGTGGGAGTCCGACGTCGATGATGAACAGCGGACGGTTACGTCGCGCCCGCATCACCCGGTCGATGGTCCGGGTCGTTATGATTGGTGTTTGAGCACCGGTTGCTGTGACCACCACGTCAGTTTGAAGGAGCTGGTCGTTTATTGATGACCAGTCGACTGAAATCCCATCCACTTTCCGGGCGAGCGTCGTGGCTCGGGCCAGGGTGCGGCTGGCGACAGAAATTCTCTTGACTGCGTGCGCCTGTAGGTGGGTGGCCGTGAGCTCGGCCATCTCCCCGGCGCCGACCACCAGCACATCGAGCCCTTCCAGGCGACCAAAAATCTTGCGGGCCAATGAAATAGCCGCGTAGCTCACCGAGACGGCACCTTCACCCAGGCCGGTGTCGGCGCGCACGCGTTTGCCGACCCCGAATGCAAGGGGAAACAGCTTGTTGAGGAGCGCCCCGGTTTGGCGTTCACTCGTCGCGACGGCATACGCCTCTTTCACCTGTCCGAAGATTTGTGGCTCCCCGACCACGAGCGAATCGAGACCGGCCGCGACGCGAAACAGGTGCTTGGCGACCTCTCCGCCAGTTCGTGCGTAGAGGTGGGGTGCCAACTCCTCCTCGGGTACCCCGTGAAACCGACTCATAAACCCCGCCAAGTCCTCGCGCGCCGTGTCGGGGTTTTCACACGCCACGTAGATCTCGGCTCGGTTGCAGGTTGTCAGCACCACGGCTTCTGCCGGAGCCGGGGTCAGCGCGAGTTCACGGAGGGCTTCCCTGACTCCGCGCTTCGTAAAATCGACACGCTCACGCAGGTCGACCGGCGCCGTATGGTGACTCACGCCGAGCAACAAGAGATTCATGGGCCGGGTCGAAAATAAGACGGTTGTCGATCAGAAGTTGTGACTCTTGGTTAGGAAGTACCCCACCGGTACCAGATTGAGCAGCACAATGGAGAACCCC
Source organism: Acidobacteriota bacterium (assembly GCA_036336225.1). Classification (GTDB taxonomy): domain Bacteria; phylum Acidobacteriota; class Vicinamibacteria; order Vicinamibacterales; family UBA8438; genus JAJEEA01. Next base: position 25,137 of record JAYZGM010000117.1, read on the forward strand.
AACGCCGACAGCCACGCGGCCCGCTTGCCATTCCAGCCGATGGCCCGTCGCGCGTAGAGCTCGAACGAGTAGACTCCCCAGCTCACCACCACGACCCAGATTTTGGGATCGAGGAACGACATGGCGAGGACACGAGGGTCGGAGGTGTCCGGCTGCAATCGAAATAGCCAGACGGCCCCCACGGCCAGCCCGGCCGTCAGGAAGAGCCATCCCACCCCCACGGCCCGTCCGTTCATTGCATCGATCACCCGCAGTGACGGCAACCGTTCGGCGAAAAAGCCCAGCTGTTTGGATTTCAGCTCTCGGAAGAGCAACACATAGGTGATACCGATCACACACGCGAGCGCGAACGCCGCATAGGCGAACAGCAGTGAGAGCACGTGCACGGCGAACCATGGGCTGTCGAGCACCGGCGCGGGCTCGATTACGTTGTCGCTGGCCGCGGAGATCGTCTGAAGCACGACCAGCAAGGGGACGATGAACACGCCGAGTGCGCGTTCATCCGTTGTCACCTCGGTGTACAGATACGCAACCGCGAGGAGCCATACGAAGGCGGAGATCGCCGCCGCGGTGCCCACAAACGGCAGATGACCGACTTCCACTGTACGCATGCCAACGACAAAGGTGTGGATCAGGGCTGCGGCCGCCAACGATGCGGTGGCCAATCGGCCGACCTGCAGGCTGCGTCGGGCAAAAAAGAGGCCGTATGCGATGCCCGCAACGAGATACAACAGCAGCGGGAGTAGGTTCATCGGTGTCCCTCGATGTGTGCGTCGTCGCTTGGTGGATGTTCGTGTCAGGCGTTCCGGGTGGGGTCGTGCGACGACGGGGCAGATACGAGTCGCGGCGGCGATCCGACCGCCAGCGAGGTTCGTCGGTCACGTGCGCTCGACCCGCCGTGCACCACCGTGCTAGTTGATGGTCGGCGCGTAGTAACCCTGCTTGGTGCGAGCGGCCACGTTGGTGCGGTCCACACGCACCACAAGTCGGCGCCATTGACCGTCACGGAGCGGGTTCTTCGAGATATACCCAAGCGTGTACTGGCTGGATAGCTCGTCAGAGATCGTTTGGTAGATCGCGGGTAGATCCTCCACCTGTTGCGGAAAAAAGGCGCGGCCGCCGGTTTCTTGGGCGAGCTGACGTAAGACGAAATCGGCTTCGCGGAACCCACGACGAGTGCGGATATCGCGGGAACGAAGACCGATCGAATAGATGACGGTATCGGACCGTTTTGCGAGCTCGAGCACCTCATCGAAGTCCACAAGGCTTGACGTGTCCTCTCCGTCCGATAGGACGACGATGGCTTGGCGTCGGAGGTCGACGACACTGCCGGTGGCGACCTTCTCGAGCTCTTTTAGCGAGATGTAGATAGCGTTGTAGAGGGACGTTGAGCCTCCGGCCGACGTCCTGCGGATCGCATTTTCGAGCCTATCGGGAGAGTTCGTGAATCCTTCAAGGATTTCTACCCGGCTGTCGAAGTCGATGATGCTCGCCAGGTCTTCCTCGCGGAGCCGTTCGGCGAATCCGACCGCTGCCTCCTGCGCGGTCGACATCTTCTCGGTCATACTCGCGCTGGTATCGATGAGCAGTGACAGGGCGATCGGAAGCTGCGTCCGAGTGAAGAACGTGACTTCTTGCAGGGCCCCGTCCTCGTAGATCTGAAACCCCTCGGCCTCGATGTCGGTGACATATCGACTCTCACCATCGGTCACGGTCACGTTGAGCGAGACGAGGTCGACTCCGGCTCGAAATGCCGGCTGGTCTGGTGGTTGAGCGCCGGCGAGGAAGGGCAGAAGCCAGAGCAGCAGGCCGAGTCCCGAACGACGCCGCGTGGAACGCGGCCAGAGCCGGTCTGACACGAGGACA
>JAYZGM010000118.1:0-6522 GCA_036336225.1 Acidobacteriota bacterium
GTTGACGTCACGCCGAAACGTCGAGAAGTTGATCAATCGGAATGTGACGGTAGCCGGGCCGGTTGCCACCTTCTCGAACAAGAAGGTTCCATTGTCATCCGCTGTCGTCGTTCGCTCGTCCGACACGCCGGTCAGCTCGACCGCGACACCGGGCAATACGCCGCCGGTTTCGTCGAGCACGGTACCGGTGATAGTGGCATGCGATTGGGAATTGGCCGGCGAGCCGGCCAGGGTAAGGCACACGAGACATATCCATACGGTGGATTGACCCATTTGTCACGAGTCCAATCGTTTCTAGGCGTCGAGTTGTCCGGCCACGGTCCGTCACGATCTTCAACCATTACAATAGCGATCCTGCCTGTTGTGTCCTACTGATCATTTCCTGAATTTTTGTTCAGGAAAGATCGTGGAGGGACCACGCGTGGACGGTTTGCCGGTCGTCTATGTATGGCTGCATTCGGACCGATAGACTGCAGTCGTCAGAATCGGCTCTACCAGACCGGACATCCGTCGCCAGTCTTCTGCCTCGGTCTGGAGCTGGCGCTGTCCAGACGAGGTAAGTTGGTCGTTGCTACGTCGCGTGTATCCAGTTCGCATGATGTTCGCGTTGAATGGTCAACATGAACATGACAGGCATCTGTTACCGGTCAACACAAACAGGCTGCAGTCCTGCTTGGGCGGAAACAGATGGGTGTGTCTGCGAAACGGTGCGGCCCCTCTCCCGTGGGTTGGGGAGAGGGGGGGAAGCGTGAGGGTGTGCGCGGCTCCTGAATACCGGGTTACACGAGCGCCAGTGCGTCCAATTTGCCCGTGCTTCGGCCGACGGCGTCCATCGGGACACCCATGCGGTCCATGATCGCGACCAACAGATTGGCCATGGGTGTGTCCTGCGCGTAGGTGAGGTGCCGGCCACCGTTGAGACCACCCGACGCCCCCCCGACCAGCATGATCGGCAGATCGATTGCTGCGTGAGCGTTGGAGTTTGACATGCCGGCGCCGTAGAGCAGTAGCGAATGATCGAGCAGCGACCCGTCCCCGTCCGGTGTGGAACGCAACTTGTCGACGAACTCGGCGAACAACGACACGTGATAGGTGTTGATCTTCGACATCGTCGCGATCTTTGTCGGATCGTCCAGATGATGGGACAACGGGTGGTGAGCGTCAGGGATCCCAATCTCGTTGTAGGTCCGGCCACTGATCTCACGTCCCAGCATGAAGCTGGCGACACGGGTCAGATCGGTCTGATAGGCCAAGAGTTGCAAGTCGAACATCAGCCGGATGTGCTCTTCGAACGAGGCCGGTACGCCGGCCGGTTGCTGCACGAGTGGGAGCTCACGCGTGCTCTGCTCCTCGGCTTTCTGAATCCGGCGTTCGACGTCGCGGACCGCGTCGAGATACTGGTCGATCTTCTGCCGGTCGTCCGGCCCAAGCCCTCGACTCAAATCGTCGACTTTGTCGGTCACGGAGTCGAGGATGCTCCGGTCCTCGGCCAAGCGTGTCTGGCGGATGGTGGGGTCGGTCGTCCCACTGTCACCAAAGAGACGTTCGAAGACGGCCCGTGGGTCGTTCTCCATCGGGAGCGGGGTGGTCGGAGAGCGCCACGAGATGGTGTTCGTGTAGGCGCAGCTGAAACCGGCGTCACATGAGCCAGCGAAGTCGCGGCCATCGAGCGCCAGCTCCAGGGACGCGAGCTGGGTCTGCTGACCCAGCTCGCGTCCCAGCAGCTGGTCGATAGACGTGCCGGCCAGGATCTCCGCCCCGTCCGTCCTCTTGCCGGGTACGCCCGTCAAGAACTTGGTCGCGGCGCCCGCGTGTGCGCCGCCGCCCAGACCAGGGTGTAGACCACTAACGACCACCGTCCGGTCGCGGAACGGCTCCATCGGTCGGAGAATGGGCGAGAAGTCGAAGGCGGTACCCTCGCCACTCGGCGTCCAGTACTCCATGGCCATCCCGTTCGGGACATACATCACGCCAAAGCGACGCATGCCTCCGGCGGCGGTGTTTCGAATGGCCGACAGCGCTGGCACCATGCCATCAAGTAGTGGGAGTGCAAGGGTGGCGCCGATGCCACGTAGCACCGTTCGTCGGGGGATCGCTCGTTTGGTGATAATCATGACCCTGTGCTCCGCATCTGAAACGGTCGGCTCTGCACGATGCCGAGGACAATGGACGACCAACGATAGTCGTTGGCGGCGGCCTCTCGTGCGATCTGTCGAACGGTCGGATAATCGTAGTATTCCATGCCGCGCCCGAGTGCGTAGGACAACAGCTTCTCGGTCACAGTTCTGACCAACGGCTGCGGGTTGTTGACGAGCAGCGTGCGTAGCCCTCTCAGCCCCTCAAACGCGTCACCGGTGGGCATGGCACCGCTGGCATCAATTGGTGCGTGCGCGTCGGTCGCCCGCCATGCACCGATCGCGTCAAAATTTTCGAGTGCGAACCCGAGCGGGTCCATCGGGGCATGACATCCGGCGCAGACGGGGTTTTCCCGGTGCATTTCCATCAGCGCTCGCACCGTCGCCGGTTCGTCGTCTTGGCCACGTTCGGGGAACGACGGTACATCAGGCGGTGGTGGCGGCGGCGGGGTTCCCAGCAGATTCTCCAGTACCCACTTCCCACGCAGCACCGGTGACGTACGATTCGGATAGGACGTCACCGTGAGCAGACCGCCGTGACCGAGTAGACCACCGCGTTGCACGTCGAGGGTGACGCGACGGAACCGGTTGCCATACACGCCGGGAATGCCGTAGTGGTCAGCCAGTCGTTCGTTGACAAACGTGTAGTCGGCATCGAGAAGGTCGACGACACTCTCGTCGGCGCGAATCACGTTCTCGACGAAGAGGCGTGTCTCTTGGACAAACGCCTCACGCAGGTTTTCGTCGAATGTCGGGAAGATATTGGGGTCGGGGGTGACGCCGGGAATGTTGCGCAGCAACAGCCATTGCCCCGCGAAGTTGTCGACCAGCGCGGACGCGCGAGGGTCGGCGAGCATACGCCGCACTTGCTGTTCGAGCACGTCCGGATTGCTGAGCGTGTTTCGCGATGCCAGCTCGAGCAGCGCGTCGTCCGGGATGCTGCTCCACAAGAAGAACGACAAGCGGGACGCCAGCGCGACGTCACCCACGGGATAGCTCGTCGCTGGTGCGATGTCTACCGGGTCGCGCTCGACGCGAAATAGGAACTCCGGGTCGGTCAGCATCCGCTGCAACGCCAGCTGGATGCCGGCCTCGAACCCGTCGGTTTTCCGTCGACGGTGGTAGAAGCCAAACAAGCTGTTGATGTCCTCGTCCGTCACCGGTCGGCGATAGGCGCGTCGAGCCAGTCGAGACAGGATGGCGCGAGCACAGACCCCGGCCTCATCACCGGCATCGGGGTGACAGCTAAAGATCGTGCGTCGGCTGGCGGTGTTACCAGGACCGTCAATCACGTAAGGGCCGCCGATCTCGACGCTATCCACGGCCGCGTTGCCTTGCCACCGTTCGTTGATTGCCAGCGAAAACCCGGTCTGGCGAGGCTGGAGCACTCCTTCTGTTTCCCAGTGCCTGCGTTCAAAGGAGATCCCGACTACCCGCTCACCGGCCTCGGCTCGAAAGTTCACCCCGAGGTCCTCATCGGCGCCGAGCACGTAGATCTCCCAGGCAGGGTGACCAAACAGCGGCGTGTTGCCGGCGAAGCTGGCAGGTGCAGCGGTGGCGTGTGTGGGCGCGTCGCCGCCCACCGTGAACCGCGCAATCCGGCGTCCGTCGACACGCACGTCGAGCTGTTGGGGGGTGCCCAGGCCACGGATGTAGTCCGTATAGGTGCGTTGTAACCTCAGCTTGACGGAGTATTCGCCATCCACCGGGAAGCGGTGACGTATCGCGACCCCGCCCCGTGAGCCAAATGGGAGGTCCTCGCTCAACCGGTCGTCCTGATACATCAGGAGTGGAATGTGGTGGGTCTCGACGCTCGGCACCGGTGGGGCGATTCCGACCGCGAGCCGGCTGATCTTGCGGGCTGATGAGAGATAGCGCTCCAGTAGCGTCGGCGAGACCGACAACACCGAGGCCATGTTGTCGAACCCTTGGGCGTCGGCGTCGTCGGCGGGGAGCAGCGCCGAGACGTCCACATCGACCGCGAGCAGGTCCCGGATAGCGTTCCGATACTCAGCCCGATTCAACCGATGAAACGTTTCCGTTCGCCCGACGGTCGGCGCCTCCGCCGCTGATTCGTCGAGTCTCGTCTCGAGATAGGACACCAAGCCCAGCGCTTCGTGACGGTTCGGGCGCGGTCGGCCAGGCGGTGGCATAGCCCCCACCCGGAGCTTGCGGATCACGGCCTCCCAGACCTGCGCGTCAGCCCCCGTGTTCGATAGATCCATCGTGTCGAATGCGACGCCCGCCGTTCGCAGGCGCTCGTTGTGGCAGGTCACGCAGTAGCGTCCGAGGAGGCGGGAATGGGCCTCTGCGGACGTCGGTTGGGATGCGGTCCCGGGGGACTGGGCGGCGAGCGTCACGGACCCGGTCGTGATGCTCATGACGGCGCCGACGAGTACAAACAGGGAGAGAGCTCTCTTCATCCGGCTGATCTCAGGGTTTTTCCTTCGATGATGGTCCCCGATGCCCACGGCGTTGTCAACGGGTGTCGTGGGGCCAGTCGGTCGTCTGGTTTTTGTGTCCCACGGGCTACGAGGGGTTTTCCCACCCACCACTGCCACGGTAGCATGCACCTATTATGCAACCCACACAACGCTCGGTCAGAGTGACGCTCCTTGTGGCCCTCGGGCTCGTCGTGGGCCTGAGGGACGCAACCGGCCAACCGGCGCCGCTCGCCGATGCGGCCAAGCGTCACGACTGGACCGTGGTTCGCGTGCTGCTCGATGAGGGAACTGACGTCAATCTCCCGCTTGGGGATGGTGCGACCGCGCTGCACTGGGCGTCGTATTGGGACCATAGCGGGATGACCACACGGCTACTCCAGGCCGGGGCCGTGGTCGACGCCACAAACGACCTCGGGGTGACGGCGTTGTGGCTGGCCGCCAACAACGCAAGCCGTGAAATGACACAAAGTCTGCTGGTTGCAGGGGCAGACCCCGGTATCGCGTTGCCCTCCGGCGAAACACCTCTCATGACGGCCGCCCGGACCGGCGACCCGGATGTCGTGAGCTTACTGCTTACTTATGGCGCCGCCGTCGACCTGCGGGAGAGGTCACACGGACAGACGGCCCTCATGTGGGCCGTATCCCAGGAGCACCCGGCGGTGGTCGGTCTGTTGCTCAAGCACGGGGCGAGGGTGGACGAGCGGTCCGATGTCTATCCCCAGGTCGTGAGCTCGTCTGGAAATGCGGACCGCAGCGGCGTGTTCGAGGTCGAGCAGGGCGGCTATACCCCACTGTTGTTCGCAGCCAGGACCGGGGGTGTTGAATCTGCCCGGCTGCTGCTCGCGGCTGGGGCGGATGTCAACGAGTCGGCCGCGATGGGGACGAGCCCAGTAGTGGTGGCTGCCCATAGCGGGCACCGCGCGGTTGCCGAGGTCCTGCTCCGAGCAGGAGCTGATCCGACCAGAGTCGAGGGAGGGTACACCGCCCTTCATGCAGCGGTGTTGAGGGGTGATGAGGTGTTGGTCAAAGCGTTGCTTGCCCACGGGGCCGATCCTGACCAAACCATGACACGAGGTACCCCTGCTCGCCGAGTGAGCGCCGACTGGCGATTACCCCACAGCATGATTGGCGCGACGCCGTTCTGGATTGCCGCACGGTTCCGGGAACCGCAGATCATGGAAATCTTGGCCGACCACGGGGCTGATCCGCAGACCGCGCTCAGGGGCGAGACGTCGGTTGTCGCCGCGATTCGGGGAGGGACGACCCGCGGTCGATTCGGGATCCGCCTGGCGGATGCGGCGGATGAGCGTCGCCGTACCATTCAGGCGGTCTCGTTGGCGCTTGATGTTGGGGCTGACGTCGAGGCTTGCACTGAGTCCGGCGACACGGCGCTTCACGCTGCTGCCACCAGACGTCTCGACGACGTCATCGGCCTCCTGGCCGAACGGGGCGCGACACTCGACGTCCGCAATGAAGCCGGTCAGACCCCGCTTGGCTTGGCCCTCACCGGTCCCCAGGGGCTGGGTGCGCGCTACAGCTCCGGCGACACGAGCTCGACGACGGCGGAGCTCCTACGCGAGCTCGGGGCCGTCGACACCGGACTGCCGTAGAGACAGCACACGTATCAGCACGTTCTGCGCTAGCCCCAAGGACGAGCCGCCTGCGTTACGTCCGGCCAGCCGGGCGAAGGTCGCGTGCCGCCGCCGGGGAACGACGGCGACACGCTCTGACCAGATCTCTTTAGAGCCGAGGCGGTGTCTACTGTCCTTGGTAGTCGCCGTCACTGACCGGTTCAAACCAGTCCGCCCCAGCCGCGCCTCCCATGAAGGTGAGCTGAACAACGTGCTCGTCGGGAGACGCGCCGTGCCAGTGCACCACACCCGGCGCGGTGTAGTTCGGCGGACCGCCCGGGAGTAGCTCGATCATCTCTTCCCCACGCACCT
>JAYZGM010000119.1:0-6682 GCA_036336225.1 Acidobacteriota bacterium
GTTGAGACCCAGAGCCTCCCGGCAGTCACACCGGTCTATCTGGGTATGGGGGCCACACGTTCCAGCTTCGAGGTCTTGACAGAGCTGGTCACCGATGAGACGGGGATGATGGCCGCGACCATCCCCGTGCCAGACTGGGCGACCTCGGACCGGACACACTACTTCGTCGTTGTCGACGTCTACTTCCGACCACTGGCCGTGTCAGGTGGGTTCCAAGTTACAGAGTCGGACGGCTCGCTCTCGCGCCGCGGTGTCATCTTGAGAGACGGGTCGTGCCTCATGTTGCAGGAGGAAGGCGAGCTGCAGGAGCTCTATGCGCTGACCGGTGACGTCCTCGAGACGCTGTCGCCGGGACAGGATGTGTGGGTGGAAGGGGCGCTCACCAACACTGACGCCTGCGGGGCGGGCCCGTCCCTAGAGGTGACGCGCGTTCGATAGATGGGTTACGACGGACGACTGCGAAGCGGGTCCCCGCGCTATCTGGCTGGCTCGGGACACACCGCGCCCACGCGTCGCACAAGCTCCCCATTGGCGCCGAGACACATCAGATCGAGTGGCGACTGACCGTTGTCGTTCTGGAGATCCAACTGTCCTCCCTGTTCGACTAGCAAGTCAACCACCGACGAATATGCAAGACGCACGGCGGCGTGTAGCGCCGTGTTGCCGTCTGAATCGGTTCCCTGTGCGTCGTTCCCAAGCTCGAGGGCGAGTTTGGTGCCTTCCAACGTCGCGGGTTCGCCGGCCTCGACTAGGAGTCGGGCTGCATCAACGCCAATTCCCTGTTCACGCCGGTTGTTTGATCGGGTCTGCCAGCCGTCACCGGCGGCCGCCATCAATGGGGTGGTCCCATCGTAGGGCGACAGCAACGGGTCGGCGCCAGCGGACGCGAGAAACCGCATGATGTCGATCTCGGCATACTTCGCCGCCAACCAGAAGGGCGTCGCCCCGGTTATTCTGGCCGACAACGAGTACCAGTTAATGTTGCGTTTCTGGCGGCTTCCCCGGGTGATTCGACTGTTCGGATCGGCGCCATGCGCTGACAGCGCTCTCACCAAGTCCAGATCGCCTCGCGACACGGCCGTGTGGAGTGCCGTATACCCGGCGTCGTCGTTGTTCGGGTCCGCCCCCTGCTCCAAGAGGAATGAGGCGAACTCGCCTTGACCACTAAAACTGGAGATGATCAGCGCAGACTGGCCATTCGGAGCCGACTCGTTTACGTTCGCGCCGGCGTCCACGAGAAGTTGGGCATTCTCGATACGCCCGTGGCGGGCCGCGAACAGCAGCGGTGTGGAGCCGCGCGGCGGCTCCCTGACGGTCAGGCTGAAGGGGTCGCCCTCTCCATAGCTTACGGGCAGCAGATGCGTGTCCGAACGCGCGTGAACATCGGCGCCATGAGCGAGGAGCACTCGCACGACATCTGCGTTCGCCTGCGCCGAGGCCCACATCAGGGCCGTCTGGCCGTGTGACCCTTCTCTTGCGCTCACCGTCGCTCCGTGGTCGAGAAGCGTGGCGATCCCACTCGCGCTGCCGGTCCGTGCGCAGGTCATGAGCGGCGTTTCGCCCATCATCGTGGCTACATTCGGATCCGCTCCCGCGTCCAGTAGCATCCTGGCGATGGTTGCGTTCCGGTTGGTGCAGGCCAACGAGACCGGGGTCACGCCGTAGTCATTGGCGACGTTCATGTGGGCTCCGGCACGTAAGAGCCCCTTGACGGCGTCGACGTCGTCCCTGACGACCGCCCAATGAAGCGCCGTCGCGCCGTCCCCCTCGCGGGCATTGACATCGACCTGCTGCTCGAGCAACCAACGCACGGTACCGTGGTCTTGGTTCTTGATCGCCTCGATCAGTTGGTCATTCGCGTCTGCGGTTGTGACACCGGCAACCCATAGCCACACCAACGCCGTTGTCGCCATTGACCTGCTGCCCAGCCGCATATGACCTCCTCCTTCGTCCGGCGTGTCGCTGACGCACATACACTACCGCGCGCACGGCGTGCAGTCGACGCAAGTAGTGGGCCTTCGAGGATCCCCGTACGTGCGGCAAGGCGTTGGCCCTACCGTGCCACCGTGCCAACGAGTTCGACGATGTGAGTCGGAGTTGCCAGTCGCTTGGCGCGGATTGAAGACCAAGGGCACGACATGCCGGATCGTGCCCTTGGCGTACCGTTACGACAAGTTCGTGAGCTCGTGAATGTTGCCCTGGCTGCCGGCGAACCGCTCCACCGGCACGCCCAGCTTCTGCAGCATGGTGTACTGCAGATCGGTCAACTGGGTGCCCTTTGGGTACACCAAATGGCGTCCGCCCGTAATCTCTCCGCCGCCGCCACCGGCGACCACGATCGGGAGATTCTCGGTGGTGTGTCGATTCGAATTCCGCAAGGCACCGCCATACAGGAGCATGACATGGTCTAGCAGCGAGCCGTCGCCGTCCGGCGTGGACTTGAGCTTGACCAGGAAGTCCGTGAACAGTTGCATGTGGTAGGCGTTGATCCGCGCCAGCTTCTCAATCTTCTCCGGATTGTCACGGTGATGACTGAGTGGGTGGTGTGGTTCGGTGACACCGAGTTGCGGATACGTTACACCGCTTTCCTCACGGCCCACCATGAACGAGATGACACGAGTCATGTCAGTCTGATAGGCCAACAGCATCAGGTCGAACATGAGCTTGGCGTGCTCTTCATAGGATGTCGGAATACCTGCCGGCGACGCCACCTCCGGCAGCTCCCGGTCCGCCTGCTGCTCCGCCATCTGAATACGGCGCTCGATCTCACGCACCGATTCGAGATACTCGTCCAGCTTCTGCCGGTCGTAGGGCGCCAGACCCTTCTCGAGATGGGCGACCTTACCCATCACCGCGTCGAGGATGCTTTGCTGACGTCGCGCCAGTGCGAGCCGCGCGTCGGTGCTCGTGTTCCCGAGGTCTCCGAACAACCGCTCGAAGACGATGCGCGGATTCGTCTCGCGCGGCATCGGGGTCGTCTCGTTCGCCCAGGAGTTGTTGAGATACGCGCAGCTGAACCCACCATCGCAGGTTGCTACTCCGTACACCGTGTCGCCGCCTTCGAGCGAGAGCTCCAGCGAGGGCAGTGCGGTCTCACGTCCCAGCCCCTCCGCGCTGGCGGCCACCTGGTCCATCGAGATACCCAGCTGTAGCTGCGCCCCGGTCGTGCGTTTCGGACGCGAACCGGTAAGCAACGCCGATGCCGCCTGCGAATGGGTCGTGCCACTGCCAGGCTCCGCACCGACGCTGTCCAGATTCGTCATCACCAGCACGTGCTCCCGCACCGGTGCCAGGGCCTTCAGACTCGGTGTCCACTCGAAGGCGGCTCCAGCCGTCTTCGGTGTCCAGTACTCCTCGGGGGCACCGTTCGGCACGGTGATGACACCCAAACGTTTCGTGACGGCCGGTGTCTTGGTCAGCGCGGTCAACGCCGGCACCATTCCGTCGAGAAGCGGGAGTGCCAACGCCGTGCCCACGCCACGCAACATCGTCCGCCGCGGGATCACCATCTTTTTCACGAACATTAGCCTATCCTCCTCGTCTGGAATGGTTCGCTGTTCACGATCGCCAGAATCATGGCCGACCAGCGAGACTCCTGCTCTGCGGCTTGTCGCTGGATCTGTCGAACCGCCGGCATGTCGGCCGCTTCCAGCCGGCGACCGGTGGCATAGGTCAGCAGTCGTTCCGTAAAGGTTCCGATAAACGCGTCCCGGCTCACCAGGAGCTGTCGTAGACCTGACGCCCCAGCGAATTCGCTCCCGTCCGGTGTCACACCCGACGGGTCAATTGCTGGTCCGACCTCGCCTGCGATACCGGTGTTTTCGGTGATACGCCAGCGGCCGGTTCCATCAAAGTTTTCCAGGGCAAACCCCAACGGATCCATCATGTAGTGGCACGAGGCGCAAACAGGGTTGCTCCGATGTTGCTCCATGAGCTCGCGCACCGATGTTGGCGGCTCATCCCCTTGCCGGGACTTCAGATCTGGCACATCCGGCGGCGGCTCCGGTGGTGGCACGCCCAAGAGGTTTTCCAGCACCCATTTGCCGCGTGTCACCGGGGAGGTGCGATTGGCATACGAGGTCAGGGTCAGAATGCTGGCTTGTCCCAAGATGCCGGCTCGCCGGTCGTCCGGTAGCGTTACCCTCCGAAAATGGTTGCCATAGATGTTTGGAATCCCGTAATGCTTGGCGAGACGCTCGTTGACGAAAGTGTAGTTCGCCGTCACCAACTCTACGAGAGGACGGTCGTCGAGCAGCTGCGCTTCCAGAAACAGCTGCGTCTCACGTTGCATCGCGTCACGCAGGTTCTCGTCGAACTCGGGAAATACCGTTGGGTCCGGCAATGCAGTCCGGAGCCGGCGAAGCCCGAGCCACTGGCCGGCAAAGCTCTCGGCTAACAGTTCTCGAGCGCGTGGCTGAGCCAGCATGCGACGCACCTGCTGCTCGAGCACGACTGGGTCTTCGAGTTGTCCTTGCGCCGCCACGTCGAGTAGCTCGTCGTCGGGGATACTTCCCCAGATGAAGAACGAGAGCCGCGACGCCAGCTCGAGGTCGGTCACGCGATACGGGACCCCCGGCTGGATGTCCATGGTTGGCGCGCGTTCGACACGAAACACGAACTCAGGATCGGTCAACAAGAACTCCAGGGCCGTCTGGATTCCTGCTTCGAACCCACCGTTGCGTCGACCCGCTTCGTAGAAGCTGAGCAGCGTCGTCACGTCCCTGGGCGCAACCGGGCGCCGATACGCGCGTTGCGCCAAGCCGGACAGGATCTCTTCGGCACACGCTGATTCGTCAACACCATCGTTGGGATGACAGACGAAAATGGTCTGCCGGCTCAGCGTGTCTTCTGGCGCCTGCCCGTCGAACGGCCCCCTGATAATCACGCTCGACACCGCCGGGTTCCCGTCCATGTGCTCGTCGGTGCTGAACCCGAACGTCGCCGGGCTCTGCGGTGGTTGCAGAACGCCTTCAGCCAGTGCTGGTCTCCGGACAAAAGCTACGCCCAGCACCCGCATCCCTGCCTTAATCGGAAGGCGTATCCTCAACTTCTCGTCCGCAATGACCGAATACTCACCCCACTCGGGGTATCCGCCGCTGCCGGAGCCACAGAAACTGGTCGCGCACTTGGCGCCTGCAAAGTCTCCACCGACCATCAACGTTTCGACCAGCTCCTTGTCCACCCGCACATCGAGCCTATGCGGCACGTTACCGAGGCCGCGGATGTAGTTGTAGAAGTTACGACGCAGGTCGATCTTGAACTCGTACTCCCCGTCAAGCGGAAAGTAATGACGCACGGCGAGGCCGCCGCGTGATCCGAATGGGAGGTCTTCGCTCGTCCGTTCGTCCTGATCCTCCAGCTGCGGTACCGAGTAGGTGTGTGTCCGAGCCGATGTCGTCGGGTCACCGAGCGCGAGCTGGCTGATCCGCCGGGCCGCCGTCAGATAGCGCTCCATCAGTGTCGTGGACACCGATAACACCTCGGCATTGTTGTCAAAGCCCTCGGCGTCCGCGTCGTCCGGCGGCAGGAATGCTTCGACGTCCACGTCGAGCCCGATCAGGTCGCGTACGGCGTTCTTGTACTCGAGCCGGTTGAGCCGATGTGCGGTCATCGGGCGCCCCCGCGACGGATTGGCGGAAGCCGCGCGGTCGAGCTCAGTTTCCAGCCAGCTGACCCAGGCGTTGCGGGTTGCAGTATCGGGTCGCCGCGCCGTCGGCGGTGGCATTATCCCGGTGCGTACTCTCCGGACCACCTCTTCCCACAGCTCCGCATGGGCGCCGACGTCCGACAAGTCGAGCCCCTGCAAGGAGACCGGCACGGAGCCCCGTTCGTAGCCCCTGTCACTGTGGCACGAGACGCAATAGCGACCCACGAAGGCGTGGGGTGATTCTGCGCCGGGCACGTCCTGGGCCTGGACCAGCGACGGTGACAGAACGGCTAGCACCGCGACACTCGCTCCGCTCGTCACCTTAAACAGCCACGACATGGTCACCATCCTTCAAGAAGAACAGGGTTAACGCCTTTGTGGTTCGCTTGTGGACTGATGTGGAAACTGACGGCGATATCAAACTCTGGTGAACTCGCCGACCCGGGGCTGAAATCGGGCCTTCGCGTCGACACGTCAGCTTGAGTCCGCCTGATTGGAGCCGGAGCGACGGACATGGTGGGGCGGTCGCTTTCTATTTTCACTGCTACTCGCATAACCTACGTGGAGCGGACGCGAATGTCAACTTTGTTGGACACTTGTGAGGATGAGAATCGGCCATATCGCTTCCGTTGAACGAGTATCGTAGTAGCCGAGGAGTCAGGTCCCGTTATTCTGCTTGGGGCTGACCGAGCCCGGAGGATCCGGAGAGTGGCATGAATGTACTTGCAGTGATCCAGAGGCGATTCTTGATACGGACAGCGACCGCGCTGACACATGGGGCGCTGGTCGTGCTGATACCTGGACTCGCGGGAGCGCAGAACTCGGCGACACGCGAGTCTGACGCCTTCCGTGTTGTCGAAGCGACTATCGAGGAGATTCACCAAGCCCTCCAGGAAGGGCAGGTCAGCTGCCAGGGTGTGGTGCAGGCCTACGTCGACCGGGCACGAGCCTACAACGGATTCTGCACGCAACTGGTTACACGCGACGGTGCTGCGGTGGCGCCGGGCATCGGACCGGTTCGTGCCGGTGAGGTCG
>JAYZGM010000120.1:0-12401 GCA_036336225.1 Acidobacteriota bacterium
ACCCGAAGTTCATGTGAATCTTGTTGGTACCCTGTACGATTTGGAACGGATACGGCATATACATGGCACGCGGAATTCCCGGTAGATAGCACTTAAGCTCAGGATCCCGGTCGATCCAGTTTTCGGCGTTCTCCTGTTTAACCTGCAAGGCTTCCGTCATATAGGGAATACGGCCATCGCCCTGTATCACGCCCAGTGAGCCGGGGACACCGGCCGCCGCACCGAGGGCCACGACGGGGGCGGCCGGAACGCGGGCAAACTCGTAGTCGTAGACCCCTTCCTGCGTCACCATGCCCGCGCGGGCCTCGTGTGCTTCAAGGTCCCAATGCGCTTCATTGTTCGCTTGCCACACGCCATTGAAGTTGGGTCGTCCCTCAGGCGTCCGCGCCGGGCGTGGCCGGACGGTCGGCTCCTGGCCGGCGGTGCTGGTGACGGCAATCGAGATGATAGCCCCCATCGTCGCGGCGGCGAGGGCCGTCACAACGGTCGAGCCTCTGAACCACTTTGGCATCTTTAACTCCTTACAACCATTCGCTAGCCGCTAGCCGCTCAATCCTGCAGTCCGGTGACACATGTCGCGGTGTCCAGGGAGAACGGGTCTGGCCCACGCCCCTCTTCGAACGCTTCCTCGTCCAAACGTGCGCCAATCAACAGGGCCGGAAGACCGTAGTTGCCCTCGTGACACCGCGGCTCATAGTAGATCCGATTCTGTTGGTCGCTCTGTCGTTTCAGTTCCTGTCGAACCGTCCAGGGGGCTGTCCAGACCGTCGCATCCTCGATCGTCACCTCATACTCCAGCGTGTCCTCATCCAGACGGGTGTAGCGCTCGGTGAGGGTTCGGTTGGCGCCGGAGCCCCGGAATGGAAACTTCGAAGAGAAGTTCGTGGTCTCGATGACCAACGTCTGCCCCTCCCACCGACCGCGAGAGTCACCGTGTCGCAAGCGGACCTGGATCGCTGGGTGGACGCCGGACAGGTTGACGACACGTTGAAACCCTTGCCCCTGTCCCGTGTCGTAGCCGATGGCCACCGTGTCCTCTCCTTGGACGATCCGGCGAAAGCCGTTGAAGTCTGGTGTTCGCCCTGTCATACACCGATCGCCCAGGCTCTGGTCTTCGGGACCGTCGTGCCGATTCATCCGACCCGTGTTGTAAAAGGGTGCGACGTCGAACCGACGCGGCGACGAAGGACCATACTCACCACCGGTACATCCCGCCGCCTCGATTCGACACGTCTCCGTACTGCGCAGGAGCATCAGCCGCCATTCCCGCTGCATCTCGTTCTGCCGTTGCGCGTCACGGGTGAGGGTCGGAATTCTTCCGTTGGGCGGATCGACAACGAGCGATGTGCGCGGACCCGCCGGTCTAGCCGACGTATAGACGGCGTTGTAGGCTCCGGCCACATCCCGACGCCCATCCTCTCCCCGTCGGTTACGACCTGGGCTTCCCATCCGTGCTTGGTCCCGCGCCGCGCGCTCCTCGCTAGTAAAAAACGCGCGGTCGCCAAGCTCGGCCGGCCGTTCGAACGGCGTGGCATAGACGTCCAGCCAGATACCCTCCAGATTGGGATGTCCCCAGGGGGTGGTCCGCATGGCCTGTCCCTCTACGGGAACTGCAGCAAGCTCTAGAAGGACCATGACGGTGGCGAGCGCCGCTGCCACCCCGATCGACTCGAGAAGTCGTCGCCGCATACTTCTGTCCTCCTAGACGCGGTGGGCTAACCGCTTCCTTTTCCGACTCAGCTCGGGAGTACTCCGACTATACGCGTGCAATAGAACCCTGTCAAAGCTCCCCTGCGGTAGACGCGTTCGAGACCGCTCACCGCGCATCTGATGGCTCACGAGCGTCCCGGTCACAAGCCTCGGCCCAGCCCTGCCCGCAGGCCATGGCATAGAGCGCGGCGGGCGTCTGACCCGTCACGGGTCCTTTGCTGCCGCGGAGGATAATCGGATAGTCGTCGAGTGTCGGGGTCGCCCGGGCCAGAGTGAGAGACGCGCCCAGTCTGGTCCGGTTCGCGCACGCCGGCTGAAATCCACGCTGGCATCCACGCTCGAAGAGCCGGGCGGCGGCGGCAGTCGCGATGCCCCCGGACTCGTTTTCCATCCGAGCCGTCTGTCCCACCCGCATCACAGCCGCTTCATTGCAGCTCCACCCCGCGCCGTTGTCACACAGCCGGAGTTGCATGTCCTCCACGTATCGACACGCTCCGGGGCGCTCTTCATCACACGCCTGCTGCCAAAACGGCACCCATTGACCGGGATGACGGTCGCCGACCCCCTGGGTGACCATCATGATCGCGAAGAACACAGCCCATGCTCCGATGGAAGCCAACCGCCACCTCGACCGCGCGAGGCCCTGGCCGTCGACGCCTGACACGCGTGCCAGCAGCCCGTGGCAAAAGCCCGGCTGCATTCGAGCGGCGCTGAACCCCGCCTGGACGACGTTGCGCCTCGGTCGAACATACCCGATGTACTTCCTCACGGCGCCTTGCCAACCGGGTTCACCGCCACTCTCGGTACGACGCGGGGCTTCAACACGGGCGGCGAGTTGGTCCAGACGCCGAATCGACAGGTTCAGAATCGGCACCTGGAGTAGCTTGTCATAAAAGGGCGGAATCCCGGCCCCGGACAGCCCGGCGTAGAGCCCCACGGTGCTTATCCCGTAGAGCACGCCGAACATCAGCCGTCCAAGCTCGGTGCGTGGCGCCGTTGACGGATCGGTAAACAAGAGATGCATCCCCAGAAAGACGGCAATCGGGATATGCGCGTCATAAAAAAAATAGACGCCCGTGCTGGCGAAGTAGACGAGACTGAACAGATACGTCGTCGCAACCGCGGACATGGTCATCGTGGTCACGCCAAAGAGCAGCTGGCCAGGTAAGGCGATAAAGAACAGTACGACATAAACGTGAGGTGGATAGAACTGCGTCGTCGCAATGTCCTGACCCCACGTGAGGTCGCTGGTCCCGGTGAGAATCAGCGCGACCGAAAAGACCGCCAGTGGAAATGAAGACGGATTGAAAACATGGGTCTGTCGCCCGTCCTTCTCCCACAGGATGAACTCCTTCGCCGCAAAACCCAGCGCCACCAGCAAAAACTGGAGATAGAACCAGTCGTCGGCAAACCACAGAAACAGGTTGATGCTGAGCACCACGGGCACGGGACCGAAGCCGAGTGTGTAGACGCGCCGGCGGGTCCAGCCAAGCAGCATGTCGAACGCGTACGCGAACGCCAGCTGCGCGCCGATGAGGAATGTCGACTCGTAGAGGGGTGACCAATACCACCCCCAATACCCCAAGAACGTCGCTTGCGTGATCGCCTGCACGTAGTGCTGGGGACGACACGCAAACCCCAACCGCAACCCACCCTCTCGATCGCACGCCCTCTTCCAGACGACGCCGCTCCAGGCCAACAACAATGATGCCGGCCCCAGGAAGGACAACTGCGGCTGGGTGTTTTGCCGAACGATGTCGAGGAACCCGAATGTGGCCAACCCCACCGATAGGAGCGCCGGCACGCTGCAGGCGGCTATCGGTGAGAGCTGTCGGACCCGCCCCACCGCGTGTCTCGACCTGTTCACCGTGGCGTCAACAATGGGCGCTGGCCTTCTGGGAGCTGTTGGTCGAATGCGATCAACAGTGTGATGTCTGCTACATACCCGGCCATCACATCCACGAGGTCCACCAGGTCCGACGTCGAAAACACCCCTGACACTCTCTGGTAGGTCTCCGGGCGGACCGTGTGCACGCCAAGGAGCTCGCGTCCAAACGCGATGAGAGCCGCCTCAGACTCGGCCAGCCCAGTGAGCGATCCGTCATGACGGATGATGTCGATGATCTCCGGGGCCAACCCGTGCTCCAGTGCCGAGGGTTCGGTCACGGTCCACACATACTGCGAGTCATACTCGCGCGCCGTCACGAGAATCGCGAGGTCGATGAGCGACCGTGGGACGTGAGCCTCCAACGATGCCAGACCTGCCCCGTGCCCGCGGATCTGTCCGGGACCTGTCCCCTCCGGGGAGAGGGTCCGACCATACAAGCTGGGTGTTCTCCGAAGTCGCTCCGCCGGGGCGGGCAGACGTGGGAGCCGACTGCGTGAGTCCAAATCGATATCGTCGGGAAGCGTAAAGGGCAGCGGCAGAAACTGGGGCCACCCCGGCGGCATGTGCTGATTGAAGGCGGTGAGCCGAATCGCTGTACTGGCATAGCGCGACATCAATAGGACGACGTCTACGAACGGACCTTCGTCGAACAGCGAGACCGCGCGTGCATAGGTCTCGAAGCTCAGCTGATACTGACCAAACATCTCGCGACCCAAATTGATGACGACCGCCTCGGCCTCGCCCAAACCGGTGATCGACGCGCGGTTGCGGACGATGTCGATCACGGCGGGATCGAGTCCGACGGCAACCGCCTCCATCTCATGCAGCGACCACTCGTATGGCTGATCATGTTCACGAGCCGTCGTCAGAATCGCGAGCTCCAGCAGCGGCCGTCCCACCACGGACTCCCACCGCACATCGACCCCCGAACCACGACCACGGATCCCGTCGGCGCCCGACGCGGAGCCAGATGCGCCGGGGATCCCCGGGAGACGGTTTCGTGTCTCGGGATGTACATCGGCCGGGAGCGTTCGCCCATCGCGCTGCTCGGAAAAACGGGGCTGACCGGACAGGGCCGCCTGTAGTCTCTGGGCGTAAGCCTCAGTCGCCACAATCCCGAGCATCGCGATGATCGCCAGGGTCCGGCACACGTGTGTGACCGTCGGCCGGTCAGCCGCTGCCGCCCAGCCGTGGCTCTTGGTGTCAAGACGCGAGGCCCGCACTCGGTGCGTGCCTGTGACTGTCCATTTCGTCATGTGGCGCATTGGCCATCCTCCGACCTGTGTGCTCAATCTATTGTCCTGTGTGTGCTTGGAGCACTATCATGAGCCGATTCTCTGACCGGCTGCACGCAAAAAACGCTCAAGGACGGTTGGCCGCGCCTCAGGGCCGTTCGATAACGTGTCGAGCGGGCGAAAGTTCGAAGGAGTTGAGGACATGAGGGGACGACTGCTCGAGTCGCTTGGTGTAATCGTCGTTTTCGTTGCTGTCGTGGCTATCCTCCGGCTCACGACCATCCCGGTCGCGGGGCAGACGGAAAGTCGAACCGCGTGGGGACATCCGGACCTCGAGGGGATCTGGCTCGATGTGTATGCCACCCCGTTTGAGCGAGCACCCGAGCTCGGCACCCGAGAGTTTGCCACCGCCGAAGAACGAGCCGCTCTCGACCAGTCTCGGATGGGAGACGCCGGACGTGACCGTCGTGGCCCCCCCGGGAGCGCGCAGGACGTGTCCGGTGCATACAACGCGGTGTACACATCAGTGAAGCCAGCGGGGCCCCGCACGTCACTCGTCGTGAACCCACCCAACGGTCGGATTCCTGATCTGATCGCCGAGGCCACCCGCGAAAGCGATATGCAGCGAGATTGGCGACGGATGCTCATGCGCAACACGCCCACGTGCGAGCAAGACGCGCCAGCCTGTGAAGGAGGCGAATACGGTCCGGTGTCGGCGCGACGATTCGACACCCCGCCCTTCTACAACACCCTGCGAATGAATCGCCATGACGGCCCGGAGGATCAGAGTCTCGGGGATCGATGTATGTTGGGCGCCACCCCTGATTTCAATGGGTTCCGACGAATCGTCCAAGGCGAGACGGCACTCGCAATCGGGTATGACACCGGACAGGGCCAGGGGTATCAGCGTCTCGTCAACCTCACCGGCACCCATCCGTCGAGCCAGGTGCGTCTCAGACACGGGGACTCTCGGGGTCGCTGGGACGGTGACACACTGGTCATCGAGACCACGAACTTCTCACCCAAGTTCCCGTTTCGTGGCTCAAGCGTGAACCGAAAACTCACCGAGCGCTACACCCCTCTGGATGAGGACACGCTGGAGTACGAGGTGACAATCGAGGATGCGACAGTCTGGGTTGAGCCCTGGACCGTTCGCCAAGAGCTCAAACGTCAGAGTGACGAGCAGAATCGGATCTATTACGAGCCCCGGTGCCACGAAGGCAACTATGGCCTCGCCGCCATGTTCATTGGCGCACGGCTCCTTGAGGAGGAATTCGCGGACGGGAACGGCCCTGACCCCTTCTCGCTGGACACGACCACCGGCGGTGGTGGCGCCCGGTAAGCCTTCGGGCGCAGTCGCGAGCGCCGCTACTCGAGCACACTGGCGCCAGCCGGCTGACCGGTCTGCGTGACCGCGACCTGGGCCGTGGTGCAGTAGAGGGTACCGCCCTGGTGCCGACATGACACATCGTGTCGCCATCGATCGGGCTGGCGCCGACGCAGTGGGCGACCGCGCTGGCACCGGCGGCTACGCCATTGCACGACGGCGCGCCCCCGTCCCAGCGGCGCCTGGTGAGAGGGTCATGAGATACGTACTCTTCTGCGCCGGGTCACTGCTCAGATCCGAACCAAGGAACGCGTCCCCACCACCAACGGTGAGAGGAGCGCCGAGGACCGACAGACTCGGCGCAAGAAGCCCGGGCCACAACTGGCGGCGTCGGTTGACGGTGCAGAATTGAGCACGCGCAACGCGCCGGTGGCGGCCGCCGCTCCAGATATCAGCCACGCTGGGCCAGCCCCGGCATCGCCATCGCGGCCAGGATGCCGATGCTGGCCACCACGATGAGCAACTCGCAGGGTAAAGCCCCAAGCCCGACACCCAGCGCGACCACGACGGGGAGCGTTCTTGTACCGCACGCGGCGGATAAACAATGACCGTCCCCATCTCCACCCTATGACATAAATTCAATTAATTCAGCCAGTTAATGAGATCCCGAGACAGTCAGACACAACCGACGGTCGTGGGTCGGTCAGCAGCGGTCCGCGTTTCGTATACCCGCGGAACCGGTATTGTCAGACTGTTCGCGGGTATGAGGATGCGGACCGACGAGAAGAAGGACCGAACGTGATAGATGGACGCAGCCGTCAGTCCCAAGCGCGAGTCATACGCCCGTCGCCGAGAGCACGACACGTCCACCTATCGGACGTTCGCGTCAGCCGTTCCAGAATGTGGCTAACCGACGCGAACGAACTCACACAAGTGTAGCGACGCCATGTTTCAACACGGTGCCATGCATGTTAACGGGATGTCAACTGTGAAACACTCGAGCGAAACTTGAGTGGGGTATAACTGACAGATGTCCTACCGCGCGGTTTTCCGATGTATCGCCGGGTGCCCAGCCGAGCACCCGCTGTGGCACCCGATCTACCGTTGCCCGACCTGTGGCGATCTCCTCGAGGTCTCTCATGACATCAGCGCCCTAAAGGACCGTTCCGCCGCGGCCTGGATGCGTATATTCGACGACCGATACAAGCGCACGACCTGGCCATATGGCTCGTCGGTGTGGGGCAAAAAGGAATGGGTCTGCCCAGACATCAGAGACGAGTCCATCGTGTCGATGGACGAGGGAGGAACGAATCTCTTTTGGGCGGAACGCTTTGGGCGCGAGCTTGGTCTGAGAGACTTGTGGGTCAAGCTCTGTGGCAACTCGCACACCGGGTCGTTCAAGGACCTGGGGATGACGGTGCTCGTGTCGGTGGTCCGACAGATTATCGGCGACGGCGGAACCATCCGGGCAGTGGCGTGCGCCTCCACCGGTGACACATCAGCGTCGCTCGCCGCCTACGCAGCGGCCGGGGGGATTCCGGCGATCGTGCTCCTCCCACGCGGCAAGGTATCGACCGCTCAGCTCCTCCAACCAATCGCGAACGGCGCCCTCGTGCTGGCCCTCGACACAGACTTCGACGGGTGTATGGCGATCGTGCAGCGGCTGTCACTGGATGAGGGAATCTACCTCGCCAACTCGATGAATAGTCTGCGGCTGGAGGGCCAAAAGACGGTCGCGATTGAAATCGTCCAACAGCTCGACTGGACCATTCCGGACGTGGTCATAATCCCCGGTGGCAATCTCGGGAATGTGAGCGCGCTGGGGGCCGGATTCGACATGATGGCGAAACTGGGCCTCATCAACAAGCAGCCACAGATCGTGGTGGCCCAAGCCGAGGCCGCCAATCCGCTCTACCTTGCCTACAAACGCCAGTGGGACTTCGAGTCGGTTGGCGCCAAACCGACCCAAGCGTCCGCAATTCAGATCGGCAACCCCGTGTCAGTCCGTAAGGCCATCCGGACGCTCCAGCGTCACAATGGCATCGTCGAACAGGCGTCCGAATCGGAGCTCGCCGAAGCAGCCGCTCGCGCCGACCGCACCGGCATGTACAATTGCCCCCATACCGGTGTCGCGTTGGCCGCGCTCATCAAGCTACGGGAACGAGGTCAGATTGATGCCGAGTCGCGGGTGGTGGTTGTCTCGACCGCCAGTGGTTTGAAATTCACGGACTTCAAGCTCGGCTATCACGAGCGTCGGCTCCCCGGAGTCGAGGCGATTCTGGCCAACACACCGATCGAGCTACCCAACGATTACGATGCGGTGCGCCGCGCCATCGACCAGCACGCCACTCAAATCGCATCCTGAGACGCGCTGGCCCATTCGTCACGCCGCCGGTGCTGAAACCCTGCGTCGAGGGGCGGGGTGGCAGGTCCCACGTGCTATTATCACGTGGTGAGGGTACGGGCATGCCAATCTACGAATACCAGTGTGTGGACTGCCGACACGACTTTGAAGCCATCGTCCAGAGGGGTGCCGCACCCGCGTGCCCATCGTGCGAGAGCCGTTCTCTCCAAAAACGGCTCTCGGCCTTTGCCGTGGGACGCCCCGGCGATTCGGTAACGGAGCCCCTCACTCCCGCGTGCGGCACTTGTGGCGACCCTCGTGGTGCCGGCGCCTGCTCGATGAATTAGACCGCCACACTCGGCGGCGACGATCGGGAGAACACATCAGCATGTCGGTGCCGCGAATCACAAAAGAAGAGTTGAAGGAACGCCTCGAGGGGGACGGCTCCCCAGTCATCGTAGACGTGCGTCTGAAATATCCGTACGAGCACAGCACCGTCACCCTTCCCGGAGCGGTCCGTATCGATCCGATCGACGTCGACGTGTCTGGTCTTTCTCCTGATCGCGACATCGTCGCCTATGACTCCGACCCTGAGGAGCTCGTGAGCGCGAAGGTGGCCGCCATCCTCATCCGCAAAGGATTTCGTGCGTGCGCGCTCGAGGGCGGGCTCCCCGCCTGGATTACCGCCAAGTTGCCGACCGACGATAAGGACGCGCCCAAGCAGGCGCCACCCAAGGCCGGTGATCTGAAAGGTTAGCATCGTGTCCACGACATAGCTGGACACCACACTAGCGGCACGACACGGGGAACGGCTCGTTCCCAGGTCAGCGCGGAGCGCCCCCTCCGCCCATGCCAGCGCCACAAAGGATCCGCTTATGCGTAACCACAATGTGGTGAGCGTCGTTTTTCTGTTGTACGGCGTCGCCCTCGGTGTCTTCATCCCCGGCCCCACTCACGGACAACCGCTCGCGCGCTCGCCTGAAGACATCCAGCGGGCGCTACAGCGTCGGTATGAGCTTGTTCGCGATTTCACGGCCGACTTCACGCACACCTATCAAGGCGGCGTACTTCGCACGACGTTGGTCGAGCATGGAACTGTCCTCATAAAGAAGCCGGGGCGGATGCGTTGGAACTACGAAGACCCGGAAGAAAAACTGTATCTGTCCGATGGGGAACGACTGTATTCATACTGGCCCGAGGACCGTCAGGCCATGGTGGATCGGTTGCCGACCGAGCAGGAAGCCACGACGCTCGCGCTCTTTCTCACCGGATCCGGCAACTTCGCCACCGACTTCACGGCCGCATTCGACGCGGTGGAAGACCCACCACCCAACAGTCATGTCTTGCGTCTGACCCCTACCCGACCGGAACGCGATTTTGAATTCGTCGTGGTGGTCGTCGACGCCCCGACCCTCGCTATTTTGCGACTCGTCTCTTATGACCTCCAGGGCGGGGTGTCAACCTACTTCTTCTCGAACCTGAAGGAAAACGTCGGTTTGTCCGATAAACCGTTTACCTTCGATATCCCGCGCGACACTGATGTTATCGACACCACCCAAGACGACTCGCTGCGTTAGTGTCCTTCTTGCGTTGACACTCGGGGTCGTGGCGCTGACCGCTGCCTGCGCCACGGGTGCACGGGACCGCGCGCGAACGGCTGAGCTCGCCGAGAACTTCGACGAGGCGGTGGTCGAATACACACGCGCCTTGCAGGACCGCCCCGACGACCGCCAGCTCCAGCGAGACCTCGACCGGGCCAAGCTTCGGGCCGCGCAGTATCACTACGCGGAAGGCCGCCGAGCGGCCGGGCTCGGCAACTATGACGATGCGTTGATCGAGTATCAGATCGCGTCGGAACTGAACCCGGAGAGTGGCGACATCCAGGAGGCCGTGCGGGAGACCCGTCACGTCGTGCAAAGACAGCTGGCCGCACGCGAAGATGGACAGACAGAGCTTGAGGCGATCATCGAGCGCGTCCGCCTCCTTCCGCCGGAAGGGCTCGAACTCCCGAACGATGTACTCCCAGAATCCCTCGTGTTTCGAGACGCCAGCACAAGGGACATCTTTTCCGCACTCGGGATGTTCGCGGATATTAACGTCATCTTCGACCCAACGTTCACGGACGAACGCGCCTCAGTCGACCTGCGTGGCGCCACGCTGACCACCGCACTAACCTCCCTCGCCCGCTCGACGCGTAACTTCTATAGGGTCACCGGCACCCAGACAGTAACCGTCATACCGGACACCCCTGCGAAACGTCGGGAATACGAGCAGGAAGTCGTGCAGACGTTCTATCTCAGCAACGCGGACGTCGCCGAAACCATCGACCTGCTCCGACTTGTGGTCGACCTCCGTCGTCTCGCGCCGGTCACCGCAACACGAGCCATCTCTATCAAGGACACGCCGGAACGTCTAGCCGCCGCGGCTCGGCTGATCGCAGCCATTGACAAGGCCCGACCGGAGGTGGTTATCGACGTCGAGCTGTTGGAAGTCGACCGCCAGCGGCTCCGAGAGTATGGTCTGCAAGTCTCGTCGGCCGGAACGAACCCACAGTCCGCCGGCCTCAATGGATCCGTCGGAATCGACCAATCCCCCGCATTGTCGGTCGACGATCTGGGCCGTCTGAGTAGCTCTAACGTGTTTGTAGCCAACCTTCCCAATCTGTTCTACCGTCTGCTGAAGCAGGACCAACACACCCACACGCTCGCGAACCCACATTTACGGACATCCGAAGGACAGACAGCGGAGGCGCGCTTCGGGGAGCAAGTGCCAGTCCCGGTTACAACGTTCACGCCGTTCGCGGCCGGTGGAATTCAGCAACAGCCGATCACGTCGTTCAACTATCGGGACATCGGGGTCAACATCGACATTACCCCGTTTACCCACCACAACGACGACGTGTCGCTGGAACTCTCAATTGAAGTGCTGAGTATCTCCGGAGAGGGGTATGGGAATCTCCCGACCTTCGGCAACCGATCCATCAACACCACCATCCGACTCCGCGATGGTGAAACCAATATTCTGGCCGGTCTGATTCGTGACGAAGAACGCGAGGTCATCGAGGGTATCCCCGGTCTAATGGATCTGCCATTGGTGGGACGCTTGTTTGCGCGAAACCGATCTGATATTCAGGAAACCGACATCATCGTCACATTAACCCCGAGGATCCTTCGGGTCCTCGACCTTGAGGAGTCGGACCTACGCGCGTTCCGGGTAGAGCGCGACACGGGGGCGGGCCTCGGTCTCGACATCACACCTCCGCTCCCGGCACCAATGCCAAGGGCCCTTCAGCCCGCCGCGCCACCTCCACCGCAGCCCGGCGCCGGGACCGTCACGATCGTGCCAGTTCCGCCCCCATCAAACACGGCGCCTCCACAATAGCAGCTTACGCTTCCTCGACTTCAACCTGGGCGCCCAGCCCCTGCAGTCGTTCGACGAGCTGCGCATAGCCACGCTCGACGGTCTCGAGTGGATGGATACGGCTCGTGCCGGTCGCGGCCAAGGCCGCCGCGATGAGTGCCATGCCCGACCGAAGATCGCGGCTATCCAGCACCCGACCAGTCAACGGCGCGGGACCATCGACGATCATTCGATGCGGGTCGCACAGAAAGAGGTTCGCGCTCATCCCACTCAGCTGCTCCAAAGCGAACAGACGCAGCTCATACATCCAGTCGTGTATCAGGGTTTGCCCTCGTGACTGTGTGGCCAGCACACAGATCAAACTCACCATGTCGCTCGGGAACCCTGGCCATGGGGCGGTGGTAATCTGTCGCACGGAGACCGGTGACGAATGCCGGAGCCAGAGACGGGTGTCGTCCACAACGCATTCCACCGCCATCCGTTTGAGCACGGCGGTGATCGGTTCCAGATCAGCGGCCGAGGCACCACACACCTCCA
>JAYZGM010000121.1:0-6130 GCA_036336225.1 Acidobacteriota bacterium
CACGGGCCAAAGCGGAGGCGGATGGTGTGACCGTAGTAACCGGAAGCGAAGCCGCGGCATGGGCGGACGTGATCATGATCCTTGCTCCCGATACGAAGCAGCGGGGGATCTATGACGAGTCGATCGCGGCCAACTTAGAGCCGGGAAACATGCTGATGTTCGCTCATGGTTTCAACATTCGGTTCAAGACCATTACGCCTCCATCCAATGTCGACGTTACCCTCATTGCACCCAAGGCTCCAGGGCATCGGGTCCGCGAGGTTTTCCTTGAGGGCGGTGGGACGCCGGCCTTGGTCGCGGTGGAACAGGACGCGACGGGGAATGCGCAGCAGTTGGCGTTGTCTTACGCCAAGGGACTTGGGGTTACGCGGGCCGGTGTGATCGAGACGACGTTTGCCGAAGAGACGGAAACGGATCTGTTTGGTGAACAGACAGTGCTGTGTGGCGGTGTGAGTGAGCTCATCAAGGCGGGTTTCGATACGTTGGTCGAGGCGGGGTATCAGCCAGAGATCGCATACTTCGAGGTTATGCACGAGCTGAAGCTCATCGTGGATCTGATCTACCGTGGTGGTCTCAACTACATGCGCTATTCGGTCAGCGATACTGCGGAGCATGGAGATTACACGGGTGGTCCTCGGGTGGTGACCCAGCAGACACGCGAAGCGATGCGTGGCATCCTGAAGGACATTCAGGATGGCACCTACGCGAACAACTGGATCGACGAGGATAAGGTCGGACGTGGGTGGTTCATGGGTCAGCGCCGCGCCGAGCAGGAGCATCAGATCGAGAAGGTAGGCGCCGAGCTCAGAGGGATGATGCCGTTCCTCGATGCCGTCACGCTCAAGGAGTCGGTGTAACGACGTCGCGGGTCTGGTCTCGTGTCCATCTCACGATCTCGTCCATAACGCCTGCATAGGTGTCGTCGCGTGAAGGGGCGTTCTTTCGACGAATGTTGAACGAATGATCGCCCGCTTCGACGACATGAAGCGTGGCCGACCGCATTCGCGCCATCACGGGACGAAACTCAGATTCCGTGCCGAAGGGGTCCCGTGCCCCTTGAATCACCAAGACCGGGGCGGTGATTCGAGGCAAGTGAGCGTCTCGGCGCTTGTCGGGGCGACCGGGTGGGTGAAGCGGATATCCAAGCAGCACGAGACCGGATACTCTCACCGCGGGCATGGCCACCGTGCCGTCTGGGGACGGTGTCGCCGCAATCTGAGACGCGATGCGTCCCCCCATCGATTTCCCACCGATGAGTAAAGGCCTCATCTCGACCCCTGCGCGACCAGATATCGTCTCGATCGTCGCGCGGTAGCACGCTTCGAGCTTTGGTGCACGATCCGGCGCCCGTCGTCCCTGCTCGGTGTATTGAAAGTTAAAGGTGACAACTTCGAGGCCACGCTCAGCCAGTCCCCGCGCAAACGCGACCATGAACGGATGCTGCTGTCCGGCCCCGGCCCCATGGGCCAGGATGAGGGTGGTCGTCGGCTGAGACGACGGTGGGTACACCAGGGCGGTCACCTGGTCTGACTCGCCGAGCGGAACCGGGAGCTGGTCTGTCAGAGCATCTCTCCTAGGTCGGTGAGCCGGTATGCACGCCCTTGCGAATTTCTGCCAGGAAGTTAGCGGCGGCATCCAGAAAATCGGGATGCCAGACGTGTCCTCCGTCAAAGACCACGGTTTTGAATGAGACGTGTTGGGACTCGAGAATCGCTGTGTCGGTGTTTAGCTTGGCCGAGGTATACCACTCATCGTGGGTACCACACCCGAGAAGAATCGGCGGCCAGTCAGCGGCTGGTATGTCATGTAGTTCCGGTGGTACATCGCCGGCAAGGATAAGAAGTCCGTGGCACCGGTATCCACCGCGTAGGGCGGCGCGGTAGGCCATCGCTACACCCTGCGAAAAGCCGACGTAGACCAGTGGCATGGTTGATTCGATAGTGTTCGGACGACGCAGTGTGGTTACCACGTTGCGCACATAGGTGAGGTTGTCGTCGATGGCGAGGTCGCGGTCCTGTTTGGTCATCCAGGAGGCGACGACGTCACCGGTTCGTCGCTCATAGAAGCGATGTAGTGCCTGGACTGAGGCGATCCGCCAATGTTCTGTTTCACTGATGGTGCGGAGCGTGTCGAGATGGCGTTCCGCATTCTCACCATAGCCATGAAACCCGACGAGAAGCGGTGCGGGGCCATCGCCCCGCGGGGATGAGACGAGAACGCGGCCATTCGTGGGGGTCGGGACGGTACGGATGTCGACCTGCGTGTGCATGAGCGCATTGTAACGAGCGCGACTCGGTTTCGGTCTCGTGGGATAATGTCCTCATGCCACGTGTGAACATCGATGAGCTTCCGCCCGATGCCAGGCTGTGGATCTTCGCCGCCGAGCGTCGATTGTCCGATACCGAGCACGAACGCGTGACGAGCGAGGTCGATGCATTCATAAATCAATGGGCCGCCCACGACACACCCCTGCGAGCGGCCAGAGACGTGCGGTATGACCAGTTTGTGTTTATTGCGGTTGATGAGCGTGCCGCCGGCGCATCAGGTTGCTCGATCGATGCGCTGGTTCGACGGATGAAGGGGCTACAGCAGGAGCTCGGGGTCGAACTGGTGAACCATGCGCCGGTGCTCTATCGTGACGGGGCCACGATAGCCCGTGTGTCGCGGGATGAGTTCGCGCATCTAGCCGAGGCGGGTCTGGTCGACGGTCGTACCGTCGTCTTCAATAACACGCTAACCACGGTCGGTGATATACGGGACGGGAGTTGGGAGCTGCCGGCCAGCGAGTCGTGGCACGGTCCCGCATTTTGGTGAGTGGTCGGGGCGCCCGGGTTCGAACCGGGGGCCTCCTGCTCCCAAAGCAGGCGCGCTACCAGGCTGCGCCACGCCCCGACCGATGCGCGTATTCATCACGCATCACTCAACGTATCACAAACACCGACCGCCCAACACCGGTCGTGCGACGCGGCCGGGCTTTGGTGCCTACCCAGGGTGCTGCTGCCTCGCGTGTATGCCTGGTCGGTATACGTTGATTGCGGCCTGGTCCCATCTTGATGTGGCACGCACTATGGAGCCATCTCACGGCTCACTTTGACAAGGTCCCTCCAAGCAGCAGTGGCTACCTGGCAAGCATATCGTCCCCTGCAGACGCAGTTCTTATTCTGCTATTCGACCGTGATACAGTGCCCGAAGTCTCCAGGGTTGGTCAAACCAGCCGGAAGTCATTGGTTTGACATCATGGCTACTCGCTACTAGGCTTTAATTCCATGACAGAAATATCAACGGCAATCGCAAAAAGACAAGATGAAATCGAACGGCTTCAGGCCGAAATCGATGCGCTCAGTCAGGCCGGGAAGTTGCTTGGGCGGTCAGTGCGCGTGAAGCGGGTGCCTGCGGGAAAGGACGCGGCAGCGGCGAGCGCGCCTCGGAGACAAAGACGAAAGATGTCACGTGCCGAAAAGAAGGTGGTGTCGGAGCGCATGAAGGCTTACTGGGCAAAGAGAAGAAAGAAGACCGCCAAGAAAGCCGCAAAGTAAGTCCCATTTACCCTGTCCAAGGAATTTCCGCTTCATCCGTCTGTGTGCCACCGCCAGACTTAGTGCAGGCTCCGAGCGGCGGCGCCGGTGGGCGTCGCCCTGTCATTGGGGTAATGGGTTCCGGACGGTTTCGGCACGATAGACTCTCCACCTCTCTCGGGCATTGGATTGCACGGCAAGGCTTTCACCTCCTCACGGGCGGAGGGTGTGGAATCATGGCTGCCGTGACCGAGGCGTTTGTCTCGGTGCATGGTCGCGCAGGGATCGCGATCGGGGTGCTGCCCGGGGTGGGAACTGACTCCGGTGGGACGCCGCCCGGCTATCCTAATCGCAATATTGAACTGGCGATTCGCACCCACCTCCCCAGCCGCGGCGAGGAAGGGACCTTACTCAACTCGCGGAATCACATTAACGTCTTGTCGGCCGATGTCGTGATCGCCTTGCCGGGTGGGACCGGAACGCGTAGTGAAGTCGACCTAGCGGTTCGCTACAACCGTCCGTGTGTTGCGTTTCTAGACAATCGTGGCCAGCTTCCTCTTCCCGCGGACGTGCCCCATGTGACCACTGTCGAGGACGTCGCAACGTACGTCTTGCGCCACGTCACCGCGGGTCTGGCACGTTTCTAACAAGTATCGTGCCCAGCCGTGCAGGATGCCCGGTCGCTTTGATGCATGTTCCTCGGTCGAAAGAGAGGGGTTGACTTCGTTAGGCCTTGCCCCCGGGCCTATTACCACGGGCCGCGAGGGCCTGTCTCACCGTCGCTAATTGCACGCACACGACAAACACTTGCATCGCCTGATCGAGATCAGCAAGGTCCGGGAATGTCGGGGCGAGTCGAATGTTGGCGTCGTCGGGGTCGCGTCGATAGGGAAACGTCGCTCCTGCGGGTGTGAGCTTGACACCGGCGGCGCTGGCCAAGCGCACGACTTCTTTGGCTAGACCTGGTGATGTGTCAAAAGATAGGAAGTAGCCACCGCGTGGGGTTGTCCACGAGCCCATGCCTGCGCCCGTCAAGGCTTCGGTCAGTCGCCGCTGGACGAGGTCGAACTTGGGACGAAGAATCGCCGCGTGCTTTCTCATGTGAGCACGAATGCCATCGAGGTCACGGAGGAAGTGCACGTGGCGAAACTGGTTCACCTTATCAGGACCGATCGTGAACACTCGCATCCGGCGGCGGAACTGGTCGAGGTTCGCGGGTGAGGACGCGATGAAGGCGATTCCGGCCCCGGCTCTGGTGATTTTCGAGGTCGAGCCGAACAACACGAGGCTGTCGGTGGTGTTCTGACGTGTGAACGCCTCCATGGCGCTGGGCAGCTCCGGTGGGTCGTGATCAAGGTCGTGTACTGCGTAGGCGTTGTCATACATCACACGAAAGTGGGGGGACGCCATCGACGCAAGCCGTGCCAGCCGCTCGATCGTGCGGTCTGAATAGACCTGCCCGCCGGGGTTTGAGTACTTTGGGACACACCAGATACCGCGAATGGCGGGGTCGGTTCGAACGTGCTCCTCCACCCGGTCCATATCGGGGCCATCATCGAGCATCGGGACGTTGATCATCTCGATCCCGAGGTCTTCCAAGATGGTGAAATGTCGGTCGTAGCCTGGCACCGGGCAGAGAAACCGCACTGGGCCGGCGTCGCGCCAGGCACTGCCGGGCCCGACCGGTCCATAGAGCCACGCGTTCATGAGGTACAGATACATAAGCGTGAGGCTGCTATTCCCCCCGGCGATGACGGTCGTTGGAGCCACACCCAGGAGCTCACCACCGAGAGCCCGCGCCTCCGGTAGTCCATCCAGACCCCCATAATTTCGGACGTCGGTGCCGTCGGCGGAGACCAACGTCGCATTTCCGGCGTCCAGGGGATCTGACAGCGCAAGTTGTGCGCCGCTCGGTTTTCCTCGCGTGAGGTCAAGGGTGAGACCGGCGGCGCGAAATCGGTCATAGGCGGAGGTCAGGGTCTGTTCTCGCGCGCGAAGATCCATCAAGTCCAAACTCTCGATCACAGTGCTAAGTTCCTCCTCATAGATCCCCGAGTTTTACCGGCTTGTGGCCAACCCGCACACACGCCTGGTTCATGGGCTGCTTTTTTCGGCGCCCCTCGTCATGGTAGCGCAGCAGACCGTGGCCGTGTCCCGGGGCGGCCAGGCCAAGGTGACGTGGGATAATGGCAACCGACACGGCAAACCAGCGAAGCCTGCCTGGTCGCCACGTAAACTGGCGTTCAGATTTCGGTTTACGGTTTAACAGCAGAACCACTTGGGGCCCGGAATGAGGCCCCGTCCAGCGCGGGTGTGTGAGTCATGTGGAAGTCGGCGGACGATGTGTCACGAGGGGATAGTCCACTTGTCTGGTTGGACGTGATTCGGGGCGCTGGCTTGTTACTGGTGTGTGGCTCGCTCGCCTGTGGCGTCGATAGCCCCGATCGGACCGAGCAGCTATCGGGAGTGGCGGTCGTTACTTCCGGCCCGGCGCCGGGGGAGTGGTTTGTCGACCGCGCCGAGGAAGCGGGACTTGATTTCGTACACGACAACGGGATGTCCGGCGAGTTCTATCAGACGGAGATTATGGGACCCGGCGTGGCGCTGTTCGACTA
>JAYZGM010000122.1:0-19847 GCA_036336225.1 Acidobacteriota bacterium
GCCGTGTCGAAATCCCAGATGACCTGGTCGGTCTCGGTGTCGTGTGCGCGCAGGTGACCGTCGAGACTTCCTGGGAACAACACACCAGGAATCGCCGTGACGGCCCCCGGCTGAGTGCTATGGCACCCGACCCGCGTGCCACAGGTGTCCTGGAAGGGCGGTGCGTCCCACTTAATCGAGCCGTCCGATAGCTGGACTGCCGCGATACAGCCGGCGTCCCCTGGCGCCTTTTCGAGTGCTTCGGAGATAGAGGCTCACCATCGGTCGCGAATCCCCACTCGATCCCGCCGAGGATACCGCCGTCGCCCACCCGGGTCTCCCACTGCACGTCGCCGGTGTCAGGGTCCAGTCGATAGAGGAGACCCGATTCTTGCCCCGCCAGCAGCACCGACTGGCCATGGACAGGGGCCACCCGGACCACGGCGCTCCCGAAGTCGTAGTCCGGTCCCGCGTCGTCAGGGCATCCCCCCCGGTCATCGGCATCCGGAGCGAGACAGGCGGCGTTCCACACATCCCCGGGGGTCATCTGTGCGCTCCAACGAACTTCGCCCGTGTCCATGGCGAGCGCCATAATGGCGTCACTGGTGGCCGCCTCTGGGTGCGAGTAGCTGTCACCGGTGGCCACATAGAGCGTGTTCCGGTCCGGGTCGCGGGTGGGGGTGGCCCAGATGCCGACGCCCGACGGTCCCCAGAGCTGGACGCCGGCGCTGTTTATCGACGTGCGCTGCGCGTCCTCCACGATGGTGTAGGTCTCCACACCTGGGCTCCGGTATCGGTGTCGAGCGTCACTACACTGCCTCGAAACGTGCAGCATTGATACGCCGGCCATGCGGCGGTGCCCTCCTCCAGCGACGCCACGGGCATATACAGTCGCCCGTCGTGTAACGCCGGTGCACCCGTGATCCGGGCGTCAGGGTGGTCGTCAACGGTTGCCTGCCACTGTGGTTCACCGGTGGCGAGGTCAGGCGTAGACACGGGCGCCACTGTCGGCAACAAATACGTTGAACCCCCCACCGCCGCGTGGCCCGACGACGACCGTGGCGCGGACACCGAAGGCGGTTTCCTGAGCCCAGTGGATGCACTCGCTCTCGTCGTCGAGTGCGAAGACGAGCCCGACGCTGGTCCCGAACAACACACGTTCGCCGACCACCGTGGCTTGCAAGGAATCCACGGTGCTCCCTGGCAAGCCAAAGGCCCACGTCAGCTCGAGGTCGCCGACCTCGCTCGCAGATAGACCTGCGGCCTCAGCCGATTGAAAACGCCCATTGGCGAGGTTGGGGCTCCATCCGTTCCATGTGGCTCCCGCGAGTGGATCCACCGGCAGGTCGCTCTTCGCGGAGCAGTACGCGGATTGGGAAATCTGCACCAATGGGTCGGGGAGTGACCCCGGTTCGCTTCCCGACACATGCTCGGCAATGGCGCGCTTCTCGGCCTTGGCCAAAGTAGCCGCATGCCGTTTCATGAAGTAGTAGCTCATCAACTCGTAGAGATGCACGGCGGGTAGCTGCTGAATCGGTACAGGCAGCATCGTGGTTGGCATATTCTCGGCGTCGTGACAGCGGGAACAGTATTGTCCATATAGCTGTGCTCCGTCGGGGGCTTGCTGCGCCGCGGTTTGAGCGGCCGACGCGCCGGCAAAGAGCATGGTGACGGTGTAGTGACGCATGATCCCGCCCGGTCGGGATGTTCTTACGTGTATTGTTTGCCGATCATGCCACTGTCCGCGGCGCCCCAGGGGGCGCTCGGTGTTCGGAGTGTCGCGTGGGCCGTGTGGGGATCAACCCACGGTTGACGCCGCGTGCCTCGTTGGTGTGACAAGCGTGGCCCCATGGTGGACAATTGGCATAATTTTTTTGTGTGATCCGGGCTACAGAGTCGCTGCGTCTCGAATGCACTCTGCCCCGAAAAGGACCCGCTCATGAAGATGTCAAACCGGGATTCGGCTCTCTTCTTCTTCGCCATGCTTGTTTCGCTCTCGACCATGGCCTCAGCCGAGGAAGAGCCGATTCAGCTCACGCATGGGCAGGTTGCCGGTGTGGTGCTGGGCGACGGCATGACCGTGTATCGAGGAATTCCGTTTGCGGCCCCGCCTGTTGGCGATTTGCGGTGGAAAGCCCCAGAACCGCCTATTCACTGGGAGGGCGTACGGGTAGCCGACACGTTCGGCCCGGCGTGTATGCAGCGGCGCCCACAGCTCATGAGCGAAGACTGTCTGTATCTGAATGTCTGGACAAAGGCTGAGTCCCGTGAAGCCTCGTTGCCGGTGATGGTGTGGATTCATGGCGGTGGCTGGAGCTCGGGCGCGAGTAGCAGCGGTATCTACGATGGCTCTGGATTCGCCGACAAAGGTGTGGTGCTCGTGTCGGTCAACTACCGGATGAACGCCTTCGGGTTCATGGCCCATCCCGCGTTGTCGGCCGAGTCCAAGCGAGGGGTGTCCGGGAACTACGGCATCCTGGACCACATCGCGGCACTCGAGTGGGTGCGCGACAACATCCGTGGCTTTGGCGGCGACCCCGACAACGTCACCATCTTTGGTGAGTCGGCGGGTGGTGCCAGCATCTACGCGTTGCTCGCGACGCCCCTGGCGAAAGGGCTCTTTCATCGCGCGATCTCAGAGAGCACGTGGATTACGTCGACGAACGTGACCCATCTCACGCGGCACAATGGGTTCTCAGAGAGTGCGGAGGTCAGGGGGCAACGAGCCATCTCTGCCAAGCTCGCCGAGTTAGGTGTGTCGCGGGAGGGGGACCTGCGTGCCAAGATGCGTCGGATGGCGGCCACCGACATCATGGATATGGATTTCCAGGTCTCGCTCGCGGAGGATGGGTGGCTACTGCCAAGATCACCCGCTGACATCTTTGCCGATGGTGAACACACGGTCGTTCCCTTGCTTGCGGGCGTGAATGATGGCGAAGGGTTGTTGTTCGTCCGACCTGAGAACACGTTCACGACCATCGACGAGCAACGGGCGGCACGTGCCGAGGAATGGGGCGACCACGGCGCCGGGCTGAGCGAGTTCTATTTGGCAGATAGTACTGAGAATATTTTCGCAACCGAGGTCGACTACAACAGCGACTCGCGGTTTGTGCGACCGAGTCGCGCGCTGCTCAACGCGATGGCCGCCACCTCCGCCGACACCTTCATGTATCTCTTTACCCGGAACCTGCGTGACCCGTCCGCCCGGTCACCCCACGCGATGGAGCTGCGATACGTCTTTCAGACGCTGCCCGAGGACGCCCCTGACGTTGACCGCAAGATTTCGGACCTCATGAGCGACTACTGGGTGCGGTTCGCGACCACCGGGGACCCCAATCGAGAAGGTCTGCCTGATTGGCCCACCTACGACGTGGACGACCAAGTGCACCAGATCATAGGAGCCGCCGTGGCGCAGGGGGACAGTTTTCGACGCAAGGAGCTCGACGCCCTCGACCGTTTCTTCTCGGCGACATACGAAACCGCGCGATGAGCCGAAGGTCTCTGGCGTCCGATTGCGTCGAATGAGCGCCGCCGCCGATCGGTCCGCGACGTGGTCGTCCACTCCGTTCCCGTGACTCCGTCTCACCGGACGAGGGCTCACGCGCTGCGTCACGGTATTGATGATGGCTGGGTTCTGTTGTTCAGGCGATCTTCGCCTCTGCCCGGGTCGACGCCCGTATATTGCGGTTCCCCGATCTGTCGGAGACTCAGATCGCCGTGATGCCAGCCATATGTTGAAGCTAGCCGGCGAAAACGTTCGCCTCGCCACGGTCAGCTGCCGCGGAAAGAATCGCGGGGTCCGTTCTTACTTGAATTTGTCGGCGAGCGATGAGCCACTGGCCGTCGACCTTCGCGAGGTCATCCTCATAGAATCCGGCCACAATGGTGTCGATTGCGCCATCCCGTTCGGCGATGACGCAGAATTCGCAGATTGAGTGAGCGGTGTCGCCGTCCACCTCGATGACATGGTTCGCCATCCGGTGCTGCGAATGCGGACGGTCGTCGCCTGGGCGGCCAGAGATGGCGTCTCGGATCGCCGCTCGCCCCTTGGTGGTGTTGCCGAAGAGCTCGTATTGGCCGTCCTCGGTAAAGACCGCGGCCCAGCCTTCGCCGTCACCCGTGTCGATGGCGAGCGCATAGCGTCCGAACAGTTCTTTGATGGCCATCTTGTCGACGCAGTCTCGTAGCGCTCCCATGAGCTCGGTGTCGATGTTCCCGGTCCCGTCGGTCTGACCCGTCGCCGGCCGAGCAAGCCCAAGGGTGGCGAGCGCGGCCACACCGCCGCCGGCTGCAGTGACGAGGTCTCGTCGTGTCTTGTTCATGTTGAGCTCCTCCTCTTGTCCTCTCTATCAACAGATAGGCGCACGGGCGTCTGCGTCTTCCGGTCGATCACGATTATCGCGTCAGTCTGGTTCGTTCGCACCCCTCCCGCCACCCGACAGCCGGAGGGGCTCGGTCTGGGTCCGCGACAGCGGACCGCGGCCCGTTGTCCGCGGCGGTCGAAATCGCAACGCGACGTTCGGACCTCGACCGACGAGACGAGCTGCAGATGAGTCGTTGCGGATGTACAGCGCAAAATCGCTCGCTACCAGAGCGCACTCTCCACATGGAGGTCTACAGTCCTTCGTAGAGTCGTGTTTCGAACCCGACCAGGGTGTCGAGTGCGTCTTCGTCGTAAAACGGCAGATACTGCATCAACAACACCGCCCCGATACCGGTGGCGGGGTCAATCCAGAACTCGGTGTTGAAGATACCGGCCCAGCTCATGCTGCCGGGGGTGCGCATCCCAGTGTCGGCGGGGCCGGCTGTGATCTGGAAACCGAGCCCGAAGCCGTCGCGACCCGCGCCGAGCGGGAAGGAGCGCGCGCGGTTGGGAAACGGTTCGTCCTGACTCCGGACGGTAACTCCACCAAGCTGGTTCTGACCCATGAGGCGGATTGACTCCGTACTCAGCAGGCGCGTGCCATCGGGCGCCACACCCTCGTTCAGGAACAGTTGAATGAACTTGGCGTAGTCGGACGCCGTACCGTAGAGACCGCCGTCACCGCTTACCGGAGAGCGGACGTCGACAGGACGCGGGCTCTCGGTGAGTCCGTCGTCGGTGGAGGCGTGCACGGTGACGACGCGGGCGTGCTTGTCAGCAGGCACGATATACGACGTATCGTGCATGCCAAGGGGCGCGAAGATGCGTTGCTCGATGAACGAGTCGAGCCCTTGACCTTCGATACGCTCGAGCAGGGTGGCCACCAGACCAATGCCTCCCGCGTAGGTCCACCCGTCGCCCGGGTCATGCAGCAGTGGGAGGTCGTTCGCGGTACCGCTCCCACCTGAAATCTGAGCGATGACGTGGCTGGCGAATCCATAGGCCAACCCGGACGAGTGGGATAGCAG
The DNA here is from genome assembly GCA_036336225.1 of Acidobacteriota bacterium. Lineage (GTDB taxonomy): Bacteria > Acidobacteriota > Vicinamibacteria > Vicinamibacterales > UBA8438 > JAJEEA01. The sequence goes on from JAYZGM010000122.1 coordinate 5,371, forward strand.
ATGCCGGATGGTGATCTCTCGCACGGCGGGCCGGGTGGAATATGATCCGTCAGATTGGTCGAACGCGTCGATGACTTCTCGTCCGCCGAGTGTCGGGAGATAGGCCGAGATGGGGTCGTCCAAGGCGAGCTTGCCTTCCTCGACCAACATCATGATGGCGGTCGCCGCCACTGGCTTGGTCATCGAGGCGAGGTTGAAGATGGTGTCCGACATCATCGGTTCGCCAGCCGCAACGTCGCGGTGTCCGAATACTCCGCGGTAGATGACCTGGTTCTTATCGACAGCGAGCGCGACCACCCCTGGGATCTTCGTGTTATCGACCGCCTCACTCAGAAAGGCGTTGAGCACCGCCGGATTCGAGACCTGGGCGGAAGCCAGGCTGTGGCAGAAGAGGAGTAACGAGAGAACGAACGTCGGAACCTGCAGAGAATACGTCACCGAGTAGCTCCCTTCACTGCACTATCGCGTTGCGAGCAAACGTCGGAGCCGGGCCACGCCCTCGCTCGCCGGACCGACCACCGGGGCGGCATGCACGGCGGCGCCGGCCGGGAGGCTTCGCTCCATCGAGAACTGGGCGAACAAGACGGCGGTTTCTGCGTCCGCGGCGCGAACGGCGTCGACCACAAGACGGTCGTGGCTGTCGCCATCTCCGCCGATGAGTGCGTCCATCGCCCCATCAACCGCCTGACGCGTGATGGTTAATGGATGCGCTCGCCGTGTCGCCTCACGCTCCAGCTCTGCCGCCAGCAGAGTCGCCGAGTCGGGGGCGGTGGCGACAACATGCAATGGTCGGTCGAGTTCGAATGCCCGCTCGATGATTCCCTCGAACGAGGTGAGCACCGGGACGCTCATGCCCGCTCGCGCCTGCTTGACCGCCTCCCCAAAAAACGAGCCGGTCATGATGATGCCCTCGGAGCCGGTCTCCGCGCTGTAGTGGACCAGACGATCGATGCGGGACGCCAGCTCGGTGTCGTCGGCGGTCCCCGCGTTGCGGTCGAGATAGAGACCGCCGTCCAGCAGGTGGGCCACATCGACTCCGGACCACACGCGGTCAAATGCCAACTGGGTCGTCGGGATCGCGTTCATTAGCGCGTGAATCGCGCCGATTCGATAGCGTCGTTGCATAGCTTCGCTCCAGGAACGGGAGTGTCCGACCGTAATTATCCCACCGTCATGCGTTTATCGGGACAACTCCATCCGCCGCCCGTCATGGTGTCCTTCGATTTTCGGACTGCAGAAGCCGGACGACACTGCGCGTACAGTCGCTGGACGCCCGTATCTGTCGCCGTTTCGACCATTGCGGTCGGCGCGTCGGTCGCGAACCCGTGGCCCCAGGCATCTCGCGACGGGATGTATCCGGTGGCGGCTCGATGCGCCATCTCAAAGGTGAGACCGGTCTCACCCAGGAGATGACCATCCTGACACGAAACGATGAGATAGGGCCCGGCCGGCCACCGTGGCCACTCCGTTCCGGTAAACCGACGAAACTCACGTGTATTCTCGACCGGGTCGTGTCGGGGCTATCCCAGATACTGAGTGACCTCCGGGTCGGCGGCGTAACGAGTGAACACGGTCGCCCCGTCTATCGTGAATTCTGCCAACGTCGCACGGCTCGGGCGATCTCGGCTCTGGCTTCGGCGCGTCGCCCGGGGTGGTGGTTCACGAAATAGCAGAACACGACCGGCGATGCTCCATCCGGTTCGAGTACCCCCGCCAACGCGATGGTCTGTCGCAGGGTGCCCGTCTTTGCCGCAACTGGCGGCAGCCGCGGCCACGCCGCGAGCGTGCCTTGGCCTGGTCTTGGGAGTGCGGCGACCAACGTGGGTCCCCACGGTCGTGCAAGCGCGTGCGCGAGCACGCGCGCGACCGCAGTCGGGGTCACCAAGTTGGCCGCGGACAACCCGGAGCCGTCGCGGAGGGACACGCTGGTTGGCGTTGTCCCGCGTCCCACGGGTTCACCCAAGACATCGGTCACGAAGTCGCTGACCACCCGCACCCCATCGTCAAAGCGGCCGCTACTCGCCTCTTCCCTGGACAGCGTCAACACGAGCATGTCGGCAAACCAGTTATGACTTCGCGTGAGCAGCGGTCCCAAGATGTCGAGGAGGGGCGGAGACTGCAACTCTGCGATCAGTCTCCGCCTCGTCTGGCCGGCAGACTGCGTACGGGCCACGGTATCGCCGCCGACGTTCACGCCCGCTCGTGCGAGCGCCATTTTAAGTTCGCGTGCCGCCCGTAATTCCGGTATCGGATCGCTCGCAGCCACTACGAACGGTCTTTCGCTAATCGGATACTCGCCACGCAATAGCAACATTTCCGTGTCCCAGATCGGGAGGAAGTCGAGGGTGCCCGCCCCTTGACGATCGCGGCTAACCGTAATTGTTCTATTGATCACTTCAAGACCGCCGGTTGACGTGACCCGGGCCGGTGCGCCGAGCATGGCACCTGGGGCGACACGAAGCGAGACCGTGGCTTCGTTCACCGCGAGGGCCGCAGGTGGCGTGCCGTGTCGATACGGGAGATCACTGAAGGCACGACCCAATGGGTAGCGCCGGCCCGGGAAGCGGCTCATATCGACCACAAGATCGCCGATCACCCGCGTGACGCCACCCGTGACGACCTGCTCGGCGAGGCGTGTCAGCGGCTCTCCGGCTCCGCCGTCGAAGAGCTCGGTGCCCCAGGTCGGATCGGCACCCGGTTCGACGACTAAGTTCCCTTCGAGGATTCTGTCGACGATGGCTCCGGTCGAGGTGATCTGGGTGCGCCACCGATAGTCCCCGCTGAGGTGCTCCAGCGCCGCGGCCACGGTCAGCACCTTGAGGACCGAGGCCGGGACGAACAGGCGGTCGTTGTTGTGTGCGTCAATGACGTCGAGCTCGCCGTTGTCCAGCGCGTGTGCCGCAAAGTAGCCGCGGTAGGCACCGTCGTCGGGTATGTTTCGTGGTTGTCCTTGGGCGGCGGCGACAAGCTGGGTCAGGACGAGCGTGACGCCAAGAACAGTCCCGGGGAGAGTCCGGTGTCGGAGGTCGTTCCGGTGCGAGATGCGTGTCATATTTGACGTGCCCAGTGGAGCGGAAAATTCATATCACTACATGGCGAACGGCTGTCATTTTACCGCCGGTCGCCGACCGCGGTCGAAGGAGAACACGATAATCAGATGAGAACTACGTCCTCCGGTCGTGGGGCCGTCGTCAACCGGTGAACGATGATCCATGGCGGCGTCTGTTGCGGGAGTCCGGCGTTCCCCAACTTCTTCAAACAACTGGAGAGGACCCATTCGGTGCCGGGCCAGAGGCGGAACCACACGCACCCTGGATCCGACCGGCTCGCCACGACTCGACCCGGCCGTCGGTGGCGCGAGCTTTCAGCTTGTCATCCGGCCGCCCACCGCCCCCGACGCTCCCCGTGGCTGGCATCGCACCGAGACGGTTGACGTCAGCGTCTTGCTGGGGACGAGTCTGGTCTTGCGCTGGATACCGAAGAGATCACGCGTCATCCGGGCGATGCGGTGATTCAGCGGAATACGATGCACGCGTGGAAGAACCCGACCGACGATCCGGTCCACGGGTTCTCCGCACTGGTGCCGATTCGGCAGCGGAGTTGAGGGCGCGAAGCGGCGCTACACTCCCCGGTCGGTAATCTCGCCACAGCCACCGCATGGTGTCGGGGAAGAGCGCGCCGCCATGCTCGAGGTTGTGTCCTCCCTCGCCCCATGCCGTCTTGACATCGTATCCAGCAAAGGCAAACGAGTCGGCCATCTGCTGGTTGGCGAGCCACCAGTTCCCGAACCTCAGATTGAGGTCGTGGGTGCCGTCTTGGAGAAAGACGCGGATTGGTTTGGGTGCGCTCCTGCGGATCAAGTCGGGGTAGACGTGACCGCCTCGAATGTTGGTAAAGCTGCCGACGTGGCTGACGACTTTGCGAAACTTGTCGGGTCGTTCCCAGGCGACGGTGAACGCACAAATGCCGCCGGAACTGATGCAGCCGATCGCCCATCCGTCAGGATCGTCAGTAATCTGATACGTCTTTCGAACCCCGGGGATGGTCTCGTCGAGGAGGAACCGAGCGTACTGGTCCGACAGTGTGTCGTATTCGGTGCTTCGGTTTCGCGCGGGGCTGTTCGGTCCGTCGTTTGTGAAGCGGCCGAGGTTGATGAATACGCCGATAGTCACCGGCATCTCGCCAGACTGGATGAGGTTGTCGAACACGACGGACACTCGGACCGAGCCCTCTTCGTCGAGATACATCGCACAATCCTGAAACACCATCAATGCCGTCGGGGTTTCGCCGTCGTATTGCGCGGGGACGTAGATCCACCAGTCGCGTTCGGTGTTGGGATAGACCTCGCTGGTCTCCCATCGGAGTGGGATGATCTCGCCGCGCGGGACCCCGGGTTGACGGTGCGAGTCGGGGCCGAGCTCGAAGGCGGCTTCCTGGGTGTTCATCGTGCTGGTCGTGACCAAGAGAAGACCGAGCGATAGAAATCGACTCACTGAAGCTCCCTTTCTGTAAGCTCCGACGCTCAGTTTCAGATGACCACGATGTCCGCCCCCTCGTTCTCGGGATTCCCGACCATGACGAACCGACCGTCGGGTGGCACGTCGTGGTCTACGCCGGTCACGATGATGCGTTGATCGCGGTCGAACCGATCCCCGAGAAAGACACACCGGGTGCAGAAGACGCTCCAGCCGCCTCCCCGCCCGCCCGCAGCTCTGGCAGAGAGGACCCCGGTGTTCATTGGAAAACCGGTGAAATCGAAAACACGTTGTTCTCGGACGATCTCATGGTTGCCGTGGTGTATACGCTGACGCCAGGGAAGGCTACCGTCTTACCGGTTTCTTCCACCCTGAACAACGGACCGGTGTGCACGCTGGTGAACGTGAAGACACCCCCCTCTGGTCATCGTCCTCCAACACGGGCTCACGCTCAACGATGAGCTCTCCGAACGCAGTCAGAGATGCCTTGTCGGTATCGCAACTCGCTTTTCGGTCGACCGAGTGATCCATCATGGGACTGTGAAGAACCCCTGTCCTGCGTCGTCGGCCGCCAAGGTTGCGGAGTCATGATGCCGCAAGTCGGCCGCTCGCCGCTCGTGGAGGGCAAGTATTTCGTCTCGGGTCAGGGCGTCCGCTAGCGCTTGGTCACCCCTCTGTTCATCGACGCCAGAATTATGCGGCCATTCGCGTCTCCAGGACACCAGCTTCGGTCATTCTGCTCTCGAGCTGCTCCGCCGCGTGGGCGAACGGCAAGCAAGAAGTTGAGGGATGAATGTCGCGGGGTGTTTCATCAACTGCGGCTAGCCCATCCCGAGGCGATGTGCGACGATGGCGCTCGCCGCGTGTCTTTACGCTCGCCGCCGCAACGTTGTGTCGGCACACACTCTTGGGTGATCTATGAGGAAGAAGCCAGGGACTGCACCACCCGTTCTGATCGACCGTCGACGATGGCTGGGAGCAGTGCTGCTCATGGCGGCGTGGGGGCCGATCTCGTCGTCCGCCCGCGCCCAGGATGTCGATCCGTATGCGCTGCGCGACGCCGTCAACCAACGTGCCCACGAGATCGAGACTCAGGTCGTCACGTGGCGCCGCGACATTCATGAGCATCCCGAATTGGGAAATCGCGAGTTCCGAACGGCGGCTCTTGTGGCCGAGCACCTGCAGAGTCTGGGCATGGAGGTGCGCACAGAGGTGGCCTACACCGGTGTGGTGGGCACCCTCCGTGGTGGGCGGCCCGGACCGGTGGTGGCGCTGCGCGCTGACATGGACGCGCTGCCGGTCACCGAACAGGTCGATCTGCCCTTCGCCTCGACCGTTCGTACGACCTACAACGGCCAGGAAGTCGGTGTGATGCATGCGTGTGGGCATGACAACCATGTGGCGATTCTCATGGGTGTCGCCGACGTGCTTGGGTCGGTACGCGAGGAGCTTCCAGGGACGGTCAAGTTCATCTTTCAGCCCGCGGAAGAAGGGGCGCCGACTGGGGAGCGCGGTGGAGCCGAGTTGATGTTGGAAGAAGGCGCGTTTGAAAATCCCACGCCGGAGGTCGTGTTCGGGCTCCATGTGTTTCCGGGGCCGGTTGGCCAGATTTCGTATCGTGCGGGCGGTGTCATGGCCAGCGCGGATGACCTGCGGATTGTGGTGAAGGGGCGGCAAACGCACGGGGCTGCTCCCTGGGGAGGTGTCGACCCGATCGTGATCTCGTCCCAGATCGTGTTGGGTTTACAGACCATCGCCAGCCGTCAGCTCCCGGTCACCCTCACGCCGTCGATTGTGACGGTCGGGAGCATTCACGGCGGGGTGCGTGGCAACATCATCCCAGACGAGGTGGAGATGGTCGGGACGATCAGGACGTTCGATGAGGATGTGCGACAGGACATTCACCGTCGCGTGCGTCAGACCGCCGAGCAGATCGCAGCGAGCGCCGGCGCGACGGCCGAGGTCACGATCTCCGCTGGGTATCCCGTCACCGCGAACGATCCGGTGTTGACCGACCGGATGGTGCCGACCCTGCAACGCGTCGCCGGCGACCACCCCATTATCGTCACAGAACGGTTGACCGTGGCCGAGGACTTCTCCTATTTTCAGCGCCAAGCGCCAGGACTGTTCATCTTTCTCGGCGTGACGCCAAACGGACAGGATCCGGCGCGCGTGGCCGGAAACCACTCGCCGCGGTTCTTCGCCGACGAAGAGGCGCTGCCCGTCGGAGTGCGCGCGCTCGCCAATCTTGCCGTCGACTACATGTTGCAGCGCTGAGGACGGAGCTTGACTGCTCGCGGTGGTGACCCGTCCGCCGGCGGGGGGGCGGGTCACCACCGTGTCAGCGAACCACTTCTTCAGCGGCTTCCTTCTCGCGCGCTCCGGACAAGATGTTGTACAGCCCGTAGTTCCCCTCGTGACAGGCATACTCGAACAGCGGCATGGTGTTCTTGACCATCGGGATCCGGTAGGTCCAGGGGATGTCCCATGCGTTCTCGTCTTCCACGGTCACCTCGTACATCAGCGTGCCGTCCGCCACCCGCGTGAACCGCTCGGTCAGGTCAAGGTCGGCCGTCGTGACCCCACCGCGGAAACTGGTCTCACGCAGGAAATTGGTGGTCTCGACGACCAGCGTGTCGCCCTCCCAGTGACCACGTGAGTCACCCATCCACTGACGCACGTTCTCGGGCGCGTGGGGACGTCCGTCGAGCGGGATGACGCGCGAGCTGTGCACCATCTCGTTCAGTAACACGACGTGGTCGGGTGTCTGGAACACGTGGACGTTCTGGTTGTAGCCACCCGGTGTCATCGGTGGGCCAGAGTTGAAGCCGAGGATGCACCGCACCGCGAACATGCCGGACCCAAGGTCTTCCACCCACCCGCCCAGAGTTGGCGAGTGGCGGTCGGTCCCCTCACGGGCGATTCGCTGGGCTTCCTGCTTTGCGGCAGCGGAGCTCGCCAGCGGCGGCACGCGGCCGGTCGGGGGATCAATCACCAGCGAGGTCTGGTTAGTCTCGCTGATCTTGTTCCCCGGGTCGAACCAGAACTGGTTGTAATTGCCGACGCCGTCGGCCGGTTCCTGTTCGTCTCGAACTTCGAACGCGGCGAGTCGGTCGGCTTCATACTGAGCCGCCTCCTCCGGTGTAAATGTGGCCTGGTCGGCTAAATTTTCCGGTCGTTCGAATGGTGTCAGCGTGCGGAAGTCCCAGATCCCGTTGAGGTCGGGCGTCCCCCACGCGGTCCGTGGCGGATCGGTGGCTGTCTCAGTGTTCTGGCCTGCGGCGGCGCCGGCTAGCACCATCAATGCTAACGCTACACGCATCGCGAATCCCGTCGGCGAGAATCGATTGGTCAATTGGCTCTCCTTTGTCGAAACGGTGAGAGCATCATGCTCCTGCGGCACGGGCTCGTCAACCGGGTATCCTCGGTGAAGTATTGTCCGGCGTGTGTCGGAGTATCGAAAAGTCGAAGGGCGCGCGCCGCTGGCGCTCGTTGATCGCGGTTCTCGACGTCCTTCACCTGCCTGTCTGCCGCTTGTCGCCCCGATGCCGTCTTCACGGATTCACGGGGGGCCTCCGAGCGCCGGGATGGGTTGATCCCGCCAGTCCTCGTGGACCGGCTTCGACGGGCACGTTGTGCTGAACGCTGTCATTTTCGTCGGGACCCGCGACATTCGGACCAGAGAGACACCCGCTGGGCCAGCGGAGTCGGGCGGTCTACGATGGCGATGAGGTCAGTCGGCACGCGAGCCTGGAGTCCGTGGAGTCTGTTCCTCCTGGTGCTCATGCCCGCTCTCGCGGACGGCCCAGGGCGCAGATCTCTCCGCCGGCTCCTGGACCCGCGGGGTGGTCGCAGGGTGGGGCCACTAGTGGCGATTTGGCGCCCCGGGCTGGAACAAGACGACGAGTGATGTGCAGTTTGTGGCCTTCCATCCCCAACTTGGTCGGTTCGTCACCGACCGCGTTGAGCTGTATGGGGAGGGCGCAGCGTTTCTCTATTCACAGCCGCAGCGCACCGCTGGGGCGGGGGGCTGGGTTCGGCGGCCGCTACTATCTCTTTCGAGCCCGTGGCTGGACACCGTATGTGGCCGGAGAGGCCGGTCTGCTCTGGACCTCGCTCGACATCCCGGAGCTCGACCGTATCTTCAACTTTCAGTTGCTCTACGGTCTTGGCGTGCGTCAGGTCACCGCCCGCGGACCGGGTCTGATCGTAGAGCTGCGTAACCACCACCTCTCGAACGCCGGCACCGCTGGCGAGAATCTCGGGCTGAACGCGATCACGATCCTCGCTGGTGTTCAGTGGGTCTTGAGATGATGAGCGGTTCCGAAGCCACGTCATCGCGCGACGTCGTGGCTCGAGACGAGCGTCAGTCGTGTAGCTCCGCGGCGCCACCCTCGAGGGCCTGTAGCGTGCGCACTTCGTCGTCGGTCAAGGCCCGGTTGAAGACAGACAGGTCGTCGAATAGCCCGACATAGTTGACACCCAGGCGAATAGCTCCCAGGCCCGGCTCCCACGTGAAGGGTTCAGTGATCCCACTGCTTGTATCGACCGGTTCTCCATCGAGATAGAGCGTGGCTGCCCCACCGTCGGCCGAGCTGAGCCCGGTGTGTGTAATGGCCACATGAGTCCACGTGTTACCGGAGAACGGCGGGAGGTCGACGACGACCAGGCGATCGTCGAACGCGGGGTGGTCATTTGGCCCGAGCTCCTCCGGATTCCAGACATCGAGGTCGCCAAACACGCCAAGTCGGAACTGTCGAGGATTCTCCGCCGTGAAGTCGACCCAGATCGCGGCGTCATTGTAGGCAGCGTCCGTGATCTGTATCGGGTCGCAGAAGCCAGGTGCGAGGTCGGTGGCCGGGTCGACACGCAGCCAGAATGAGACCGTGCCGGTCCAACCGTCTGGTGCGTATGAGACATTATCTTGCGCTTTGTAGTGGATGGCGTGCTCGTTTCGCTCGTTAAACCGGAGGGCGTTGCCGACCCGTCCGGCACCCTCCACTATCTCAACCGCAGGGTTCCCAATGCCGGGCGTCGCCTCGTTCTGCTCGTCATAAGACGGAGCCGTATAGAGCTGACGGTCGCCCAACCCAAAATCGGCGTCCACCCCGTTGTCAAACGATGCGTGAAACGTGAGGGCGTCGCTGAGCGCGGCGGTTGCGTCGACCGACTCCTCCACGGAGGCCTCGTCTGGGGGAGGCTCGGTCTCGATGTCTCCAGAACAGCCTACGAGGGTGCCCGCGAGCACCAGCGTGGTCAGTGAGGTCAATGTTGATGTGAAGAGGCGTTGATGCATCGATACACTCCACTCTTGTCATCGGGTTGTGATTATGTCATTCGTGTGAAGAGAGCGTGTCCAAGACAATGCCCCTCCAGAATCGGGTCACACCGTGGGGTGAGATTATTGCGCATCAGGCACGTGGTCTGTTCACCGGCAATCGGGGGGTGTTGGTCGACCGCCCGTATTGTCTCGCCCGGCGCCGATGGACGAGCCAGGCCTGGCTCGTGTGCGCCCTTGAGTTCAGAGATTGGTGGCGACCGGTCATGCAGCCCCACACGTGGACCGAGCTCTTCTTTTTTGACGAGGTGGTGGCGCTCGCGGCCGGTCACCGGCCTTGTGCCACGTGTCGGCGAGACCGGTTCAACGAGTTTCGAGATAGAGCGGTCGCAACGTTGAACATGTCCAAGCTTCTCGCACCGCAGCTAGACGCGCGTCTGCACGAGGCACGAATTATCGGGCGTTCGGCGCCGAAACGGATACACGTGGCGCGTGTCGACGAGGTGCCGGACGGCACGTTCGTGCTGTTACCCGGCGATGCGGCCACGGCCTGTCTTGTTTGGCGACGGCGGCTCTATCCGTGGTCACCAGCTGGATACGCCTCTCCGCTTTCCTCGCTCTCATCGGGCTCGGTGGCGGTCTTGACGCCGCTGTTGACGATGAACGTGTTAGGTACTGGATACCGACCGGATGTTCATCCAGGTCTGCGTTGTCTTGCCACCGTGGCTCGTTAGACAAGCTTCCTCCACCGGAGGCCTGGAAACCGGGCGAAGTGGCAGTGAACCTGGGCTACACCGCGTCGGGGGGCGCGTTGACGTCGGGCAGAATCACGGGAGTCCCTCGAGGACATCGAGGAGCGCGGGCGAGTCGTCGAGGTCGACGCTGGGCAAGATTCTCCTCTTGCGGTTGACACCGGAATCCGGACGCGCCGGTGGCCCGACCGCGTCCGCCGCAGTCCCTGGTCGACCACCGAGGTCAACGTCTCCCGGCGTCGAGCGGTCTCGGACCTGCTCGTCTCTCGGAGGTGATGGCATAATCTGTCTATCGCGAGCCCAGTCGACGTCTCTCTCCCGCTGGAACTGTTGATACAGTGCTCAGAGCAGAAGGAGTTGCACGTATGCGTATTTCACGTTTCGTCGTACTTGCCGCAGTCGTCGTGCTCGTGGGTCCGATGACCGCCCACGCGCAGTCTCTTGCCGACGAGCTGCGTCAGGACTGGCAGCGCATGAAACAAATCATGATGGGCATTGCCGATGCGATGCCGGAAGAGAGTTTCGACTACGCGCCCACTCCAGAGCAACGTACATTTGGCGAGCAGATCCTCCATGTGGCGGGTGGCAACGTGATGTTGATGGGGTTCCTCGGCGCCGACGCAACCGGCCCGTCGGTCGATCGTAGCAACCTGCGAACCTTTGGCTATACGGCGACGTCGAAGGCCGACACTCTCGAGGCGCTCAGCGACTCGTATGACTATGGCGCGGCGGCACTCGCAGAATTCGATGACGAGGTGCTGCTCGAATCGGTGAACGGTCCTCCGTTCCTCGGCCAGCCCTCACGCGTGCGGCTGATCTACTTCGTCATAGGTCATGCGTGGGACATCTATGGCCAGATGGCGGTGTATCTGCGTCTCAACGATGTGGTGCCTCCGGCGAGTCGACGCGGCGTGTAGTGGCCGACGGTCCCGAGCGTCGGGAACCACTTCGGTGGCGTTGACGAGTGGGATGGTGTCCTCCTTGCGGGCGTCATGTGGTTCTTAGAAACTCCAGCAACAGCCGGGTGACCTCATTTGATCGCTCCTGCTGCACCCAGTGACCGGCGCCGTCGAGCAGGTGCACGCCACGAAGATCCGTGCACGCCTGTTCCCGCATCTGTTCGATGGCGCCGGGGCGCTGGTAGATGCCCCAGTCGCTATTGCCGGCGATGAACAGTGACGGTTGGTCGATGGTGCGACCCGCGAACACACGCAGGTCGTCGTTGATGCCACCGGCGCCGAATATCGACGACACCGACGTGTTGCTGCGATACCACTGTAGCCCGCCTTGGAACCCTGTCCGCTCGTACTCAGCGCTGTAGACACGGAGTTCGGCGTCAGGGAGCCAGGCGTTGGCTGCGATGTCAGACGCGGACGGCATGTGCGGCGCCACGGTCGCCGCCATGCCGTGGTCCAGCTTCATTACGTAGTAATGCGGGAGCTTAGCGAGCTCGCTCGCCGACCATCCCGCGAGCGGATGGGGACGGTTCTCAGGCCAATCGCCGCTCTTCATGTGGTAATAGGCGCGGAGAAATGCGTGGACGCCATCTGGGGCGCGCCACATGTCCTCATTCGCCTCGCGTGTGGCGTAGAAACGTCGATAGCTCTTTCGAGGTGGTGTGAGCCGCGCCAGATCCGCATCGATGTCGGTCGTGGTCTCGGGCGTGGCATCCGTGGCGCTATTGGCCGTGTCGAAGGGGAATGTCGTCGTCCCGGCGAAGGGCGCACTCATCAGGGCGACCGAGCGAAAGACATCGGGTCGGGCGATGGCGCACCACGAGGCCACGATTGCGCCAAAGTCGTGACCGACCAGATCGACCTGACGGTGACCGAATGCGGCGACCACAGACAACATATCTTGAACCTCGTTCAAGAGACGGTATGGTCTGAGGTCGTCGTCGTAATGAGGGTCCGTGCCATCGGTGCGTCCATATCCCCGAAGGTCTGGCGCGATGACGTGATAGCCGGCGGCAGCAAGAAGCGGAATGACGTGGCGCCAACTGTACGCGAGCTCCGGGAAGCCGTGAACGAGAAGGATGCCGGGTCGCCCTGGAGGATCGACTCCGGCTTCCAGGACGTGCATGCGGAGGCCGTTCACGTTGGGGACGAACCGGGAACGGACTCTTGACGGCAGAACGTCTTGAGCGTAGGAGCCAATTGGACCGACCGTTTCGACGGGCTGCGTCATGGGGCTTCGGGTTACCGCCGCAGAGGGCTCGGTCCGTGTGGCGGCGAGGCTGATGGTAAGTCCGCCGAGCAGCTGACGGCGGGTAAGCGTGGGTGTTGGCATGACTGACTCCTCGGCCAACGACGCGCGACCCCACGGTCGCCATCGTAGCGGCCGTGGGGTCGCCGAACGCGGTTACTCGGCGAGTGGATGCGGCCGGATCTGGAACCGCACGATCTCGCTCGTCATACCCTTGCCGCCTTCGTTGTGCCAGTTGGCAATGGTGTCGTTGCTGGCCCACACACCCCGGCCCTTCCAACCGGCGTCTGCGTCGTCAATACGGCCATCGAGGCCACGGGTATAGAAGCCGAGCGGATACGGCACCCGTAACGTCAGCATCTCCTGTGTGTCCGGGAGGAGCGCGATGAGCGAATCGGACGTCGTGCCGTTGACGATCGGGACATTGGCGCCGAGACCGAGCGTATCGAATTGGTCCACCCACATGTAGTAATGAAAATCTGCACTTCCGGCGGCAGCCACGTTCTTCATCTGTGGACCAGGTGTGGGGTAGAGGGTCCATCCTTCGAGGCAGTGCTGTCCGGTGGCGTCGGGACCGTTCGTCACCGTGCACCGCGTGCGGTCAAAGCTGGCGAGGTGCCCGCTGCCACCCAGGGCGGTCCAGATCAGCCCGTTACGGTCTACGTCGATACCCCGGGGACCGTGGCCCCATTGAGTTACGGGGACCAGGTCGGTGTCGAAGGGCGGCTCGTAGACCTCCGCCAAACACGTCTCGGGGTCGAGACGCAGAATCTGTCCCGGTACCGGAGTTGGATACGGCCGTGTCATCCAGACCGAGCCGTCGGTCGGGTGAGGGATGATGCCGTAGACGAAGCCGGACATCCGCTTGTCTTTCGTGAGATCGATCGCTTCGTCCGGTTCGACGTATTCGCCCAGTACGCCATCCCCATTCGTGTCGAGCACGGTGGGGCACCACCCCTGCGACGCTTGCTCGTCGCCGGTTTCGTCGTAGAGCTTTGTGTTGATCCAGCCGACGACGTTTGTGTCACCGCTGATCCAGAGTGTGTCGTTCTCATCGTCAGCGAACTGCAAGTGGTGCGTGCCGTAGCACGTGTCGATGAGGACGAACTCCTCGTCGGAGGCGTCGTAGTACGACATCTGCCGCCCGCTGCGTCGTAGCGGAAACCGCTCGACCGAGGCATGATCGGATTCGTAGCACCATTCCGGGTTGTCGCTCGGTCGGATCGACGAGGTCATCCAGACCCGGTTCTGGTCATCCATCATCGGGTTGTGAGGGTTGGCTGGCCCGGTCCGTGGGACCGGCTCGGTACCCCAGTAGGGTGAGGGTACCGGCGCGGCGGTCGGCGTCCCATACTCCAGACCCCGCCGCGCGATCGGCTCACGGGTCGGGATGTGAAGCTCGACCGACTGATGTCGCATGGGGTCGGTCACCGCCAGCACTCCGCGCATATCGACACCGTACACCGGGCCGTTGGCGTTCAGCGTCGGGTTGCGCTTGTCGGTGGCCACCTCGTCGTGAATGAACCCCAGCTCGTTGGACCAGCCCCACTGGGTAAGGACCACGTTTCTCTCCAGCCCACTCGGGCGGGGTGGCGACGGTGGCACCTCACCGGCCATGATCCGATCGGTCCAGCTCGCGAACATCTGGAGCGACCGGGGGCGCCCCATGCGGTTCATCCCGCCGTTCATTCCGCCCCCGCTGCCACCGATCTGCACGCGCTGGTCCCACCCGTGGAGGGTCGAGTCGTAGTCCTCCAGGTTCGGGAT
>JAYZGM010000123.1:0-6635 GCA_036336225.1 Acidobacteriota bacterium
GATGAGCCCGTGGCCGGTATGACACCCAAAGAAACCGAGCGCACCGGAGAATTGTTGCTCTCGCTGGCTGGTAAGCATTCTGTCGTTGTTGTGGAGCACGACATGGAGTTCGTGCGGTCGATCGCCAAGCGGGTCTCAGTGCTCCACGAGGGCTGGGTGATCGCGGAAGGGAATCTTGACGCCATTCAGAACGATCCCCAGGTGATCGAGGTGTATCTAGGCGCATGAGCCTTCTGTCGATCAAAGGGGTCAATCAGTTCTACGGTGGGAGCCACACCTTGTGGGATGTGGATCTCGAGGTCGAGCCAGGTGCCCGTGTGTGTCTCATGGGGCGCAACGGCATGGGTAAGACCACCTTGCTCAAGTGCGTCATGGGCCTCATTCCGGTCTCCTCGGGCCAGGTCGCCTTTGCCGGCACCGACCTGTTGGCCGCGGGACCGGAGGCGCGCGCACGGATGGCTATCGGCTATGTGCCTCAGGGGCGGGAGATTTTCCCGCAGCTGACTGTTCAGGAGAACCTCGAGGTCGGGCTGACGGCCCGGTCGGACCGGCGGCGGACGATCCCGGCCCAGGTGTTCCAGCTCTTCCCGGTACTGAAGCAGATGCTGGGGCGGAGGGGTGGGGACTTGTCAGGGGGGCAGCAGCAGCAACTGGCCATCGGTCGCGCGCTGGTGCTGGAACCGAAGCTGCTCATTCTGGATGAGCCGACCGAGGGGATCCAGCCCAATATTGTGCGCGAGATCGGGGACATCATCCTCCAGCTGAACCGCGAGTTAGGGGTCACGGTGCTGCTGGTTGAACAGAAGCTGCCATTCGCCCGACGTGTGGCCAGTGAGTTCTGCATACTTGACAAAGGCCGCAGGGTGGCCGCGGGGCCGATTGAGGCGCTGAGTGACGACTACGTCCGCGAGCATCTCGCCGTGTGAAGCGGAGGCCCGCGCCTCGACGTCATGCGCCGCGGGCCTGCCCGGCGCGATCCCTGCCGGTGTCCGAGCGGGTCAGGGGCGTCTGGCGGTCATCCGGCGGGGCCAACGCAGCGTCGTGTGCCGCGCGTTCGCCACCAGCCCGCTCCGTCTGCTGACTCCCTTGAATCACGGCCACGCCGCCTGGGTATACACTTCGAGCTATGGCGGGGGTATGGTCGATGGTGACGCCATCCGGATGCACACCACGATCGGCGCCAACGCCACCGCCTTTGTCTCCACGCAAGCGTCCACCAAGATCTACCGGTCGCCCCGCGGTACGACTGTTGAGACGACGGCGGAGGTCGATGATGGTGCGCTGCTCATCGTCGCTCCCGACCCGGTCGTCTGTTTCGCCGATTCCCGCTACCGCCAGCACCAGCGGTTCGACCTCGCCGCCGACGCCGGTCTGGTACTCGTGGATTGGGTTTCGTCCGGAAGGCGTGAGTCAGGAGAACGTTGGGCGTTCGATGCCTATGAGAGTCGGACCGTTCTGCGACAGGACGGGCGGCTGCGAGTGCATGAAGCGGTGTCCCTGCGCGCCAGCGACGGTGACCTGGCGGTGCGGCTGGATCCCTACGACGTGCTTGCGGTCGCCGTGGTGATCGGTGCCCCGC
Organism: Acidobacteriota bacterium; assembly: GCA_036336225.1. Taxonomy (GTDB): domain Bacteria; phylum Acidobacteriota; class Vicinamibacteria; order Vicinamibacterales; family UBA8438; genus JAJEEA01. The sequence continues at coordinate 1,580 of JAYZGM010000123.1, forward strand.
TCCGTCGTGAGGTTGCCGGGCTTGTGGGTCGGGTCGAGGATCGACCGCTGACCCGGTATCCGGTGGCCTTGGCGGCGGCGACCGCAGTCGGCGACTCCGGTTGTGTGCTGCGACTTGCAGGCCGGTCGGTGGAAGAGGTGGGGTACACTCTGCGCGACCTGCTCGACTTCGTGCCGGACCGGCTGGGGGATAGTCCGTGGGCGCGGAAATGGTGAGATCCGTATGCATTTGACACCCCGGGAAATTGACAAGTTGATCCTGCACCAGGCGGGGTTTCTCGCGCAGCGTCGGCTGGCTCGTGGTCTCCGTCTCAACTACGTGGAGGCGGTCGCGCTGATCGGGACGCAGTTGCTCGAATTCATTCGCGACGGCCGGTCGGTGGCCGACCTGATGGATTTGGGCCGGCAGCTACTGGGGACGCGCGATGTGCTCGACGGCATTGCCGGCATGGTCGATGAAGTTCAGGTCGAGGGGACGTTCCCCGATGGCACCAAGCTGGTGACGGTCCATCATCCGATCGTGACCGAGCGTGGCGACTACGCGCTGGCGCTCTACGGTAGCTTTCTGACGCCCCCGGCAGACGAGGTGTCGCCCGGTCGGGCGGCGGCCCCCCTTGAGGGGAGCCCGGGTGCCGTGGAGCCGGAGATTGGAGACGTCGTGCTCAACGAGGGCCGTGAGCCGATCGAGCTCGCGGTGACCAACACTGGTGATCGCCCGATTCAGGTCGGGAGTCACTATCACTTCCTGGAGACGAACGCCGCGCTGGCGTTCAACCGGCGGACAGCCTATGGCCGGCGGCTGGACATCCCGGCCGGCACTGCCGTCCGGTTCGAACCGGGAGAGACCAAGACGGTGACGCTTGTGCCGATCGCCGGGGGCCGCATCGTCCACGGTGGCAACGCGTGGGCCAGTGGGAAGGTCACCGAGGGCCGTGAGTTGGGAGGCTGGGAGTAGGCATGGCACATCGCATCGACCGTCGTCACTACGCTGATCTCTACGGTCCGACCACGGGGGATAAAGTGCGGCTCGGTGACACGCGGCTGGTCGCCGAGGTGGAGGAGGATGCGACCGTCTACGGCGATGAGTGCAAGTTTGGCGGCGGGAAGGTGCTGCGGGACGGCATGGGACAGGCGGCCGGTGTGTCGGACGAGCGGGCGCTCGACTGTGTCATCACGAATGCTCTCATTGTCGACTGGACTGGGATCCGCAAAGCGGATGTCGGCATCAAGGACGGGCGCATCAGTGGGATCGGCAAGGCGGGCAATCCGGACGTCATGGCCGGCGTTACCGATGACATGGTCGTCGGCGTGACCACCGAGGCGATCGCCGGCGAGGGGCTCATCCTCACCGCTGGTGGCATCGACGCCCATATCCATTTCATCTCGCCGCAGCAGGTCTATGAGGCGCTCGCGAGCGGGGTGACGACGTTTCTCGGGGGTGGCACCGGGCCGGCCACCGGAACCAAGGCGACGACGTGCACGCCCGGCACCCAGCACATCCGGCTCATGCTGCAGGCAAACGACGCGCTGCCCATGAATTTTGGTTTCCTGGGGAAGGGCAACACGTCGCTACCGGACGGGATTGCCGAGCAGATTCGTGCCGGCGCGGTCGGGCTCAAGCTGCACGAGGACTGGGGCACGACCCCGGCCACCATCGACTGCTGTCTCAGCGAGGCGGAACGGTACGACGTGCAGGTGGCCATCCACACCGACACGCTCAACGAGTCGGGGTTCGTCGACGCTTCGATCGCCGCCTTCAAGGGGCGCACGATTCACACCTATCACACCGAGGGTGCGGGGGGCGGTCATGCGCCCGATATCATCCGTGTCTGCGGTGAGCCAAACGTGCTGCCCAGCTCAACCAATCCGACCCGTCCCTACACGGTCAATACGCTTGACGAGCATCTTGACATGCTCATGGTTTGCCACCACCTCGACAAGAACACGCCGGAGGATGTGGCGTTCGCCGAGAGCCGGATTCGCGGGCAGACCATCGCCGCCGAAGACGTGTTGCACGACTTGGGCGCGATCAGCATCATGGCGAGCGACAGCCAGGCGATGGGACGAGTGGGGGAGGTCATCACCCGTACGTGGCAGACGGCCGACAAGATGCTTGGGGAGCGGGGTCGGCTGGCGGGTGAGCAGGGGCAGAATGACAACCTCCGCATCCGCCGGTATGTGGCCAAGTACACCGTGAACCCGGCGATTGCCCATGGCATCGCCCACGAAGTGGGGTCGGTGGAGGTTGGCAAACTTGCGGATCTGGTGTTGTGGAAGCCAGCCTTCTTTGGCGCCAAGCCGGAGCTAGTGCTCAAGGGGGGCTTCATAGCGTGGGCACAGATGGGCGATGCGAATGCCTCGATTCCGACCCCGCAGCCGATACTGATGCGGCCGATGTTCGGTGCCTATGGGCGTGCCACTGGGGCGACATCGCTCGCTTTTGTTTCCGAGCTTGCACTGCAAGAGGGTGACCTCGACCGCTACGGGTTGACGAAGCGCCTCGCGGCGGTGCGTGGCTGCCGGTCAATCGGCAAACGCGATATGAAGCTGAACGACGCCCTACCGATGATCTCGGTCGACCCTGAGACTTACATGGTCACCGCCGATGGCGAAGAGCTCACGGCGGCGCCAGCGCAGGTGCTGCCGCTCGCGCAACGCTACTTTCTTTTCTAGTTCCCGATGCCGAACTGGCTGGCTTGGCAGGTGGTCGATTCGGCGTTCCCGGTTGGTGTCTTCGCCCATTCGTGGGGGCTCGAAGCAGCGTGGCACGCGGGGCATGTGTCTGACGCGGCCGCGTTGCAGCAGTTTCTGGGCGGCGCCGTACAGCAGACGGGTTACGGGGCGCTCCCGTTGCTGGTCGGCGCCTATCGGGACCCGGAGCAGTGGCCCGCGCTCGACGAGCTCGCCGATGCGTTTCTTGTCAATACGGTGGCCAATCGGGCGAGTCGAGTGCAAGGGCGGACGCTGGCGGCCACCGCCGCGCGCATATGGCCTTCGGCAGCGATGCGCGCCATCCAGGCTCGGACGGAGGGTGGGCGGGCCCACGTGGCACCGCTTTCCGGGCTAGTGTTTCGAGCGATCGGCCTTTCCTGCGACACCGCCAACGCGGTAACGCTTTTTGGGACCGCGCGCGGCGTTTTGTCCGCGGCGGTGCGTCTTGGCATCGTCGGGAGCTATCAGGCGCAGCAACTGCAGCATGAGGTGGGGCCGTACCTCGACACGATCCTCGCGCGATGTCGCAAGCTCCGCCCGGCGGATGTCTGTCAGACGGCACCCATCCTTGATCTGCTCCAGGCTGGTCACGATCGGCTTTACTCACGGTTGTTCCAATCGTGACCGTTGTTCACGCTGAGGGTACCGCTGCAGAGGTTTGTCGGTAGCCCTCGTCGAGAGGACGTTTTTCATGCACGACACGCCACATCATCACGACGACGACCCGACGAGTCCCGGGCGGTTTACCGATCGCGCGGCTCCCTTGACTCGTGACTATCGGGCCCGCGCGTTCACGGTAGGCATCGGCGGGCCCGTAGGCAGTGGGAAGACTGCGCTGTTGCTCGCGTTGTGTCGGAAGCTTCGCGAACGGTACAGCCTGGCCGTCGTGACCAACGACATTTTCACCAAGGAAGACGGGGAGTTTCTCGTGCGACATGAGGCACTCGACGTCGACCGGATCACCGCTGTCGAGACCGGCGGTTGTCCTCACACCGCCGTGCGGGACGACGTCAGTCAGAACCTGGACGCACTGGGCCAGCTCATGGTGAAGGTGCACCCCGACCTGCTGTTCGTCGAGAGCGGCGGTGACAACTTGGCGGCCCAGTTCAGTCGTGACCTGGCTGACTACACGATCTATGTCATCGACGTTTCAGGTGGTGACAAGATTCCCCGTAAGGGCGGACCGGGCATCACTCAGTCCGATCTCCTGGTCATCAACAAGACCGACCTCGCCCCTCTTATCGGTGCTGACCTTGACGTCATGGATCGGGATGCGCGACGGATGCGGGGCAGTGGCCCCATCGTCTTGGCCCAGGTCACCAATGGGGTTGGGGTCGACGACATCATCGAGGCAACCCTGGCGGGGTGGAAGACTGCGAAGGGAACTTAAATCAACTCACTGATCTTAACGAGTCAGTTTGTTATTACATTTTAAATCAATAACTTACAGTTACGTTGTGTTCGGTCGTCCTGACCGAATACCACGTTTGGCAACTGGGCAAACGTGGACAAAAATACACCCTCCAGACGTAGTCTTTCTGCGTTCGCGTTTTGGGGGGCGAAAATGGACAACACGGTCAAAGCGGATCGAAAGAAAAAAACCGCTCGTCCTTCGAGCGCGAAACAACGCACCACCACGGTTACCAGTCTCCTCGGTGGGAAGATTCGTCTCCTGCGTCATAACGACAATCCAACGCTCTACGCTCGTTCATATATCCAAGGTCGCTACGTCAAGATCCGGACGATGGAGACAAGTATCCGCAAAGCGTCAAAGGTTGCGGAAGACTGGTTTTATGAACTCCAGACACGGGTGCGACAGGGTGGGCAACTCCACGAACCGCTCTTCGCGGACATCGTGCGCGAGTTCCTCGTCGATCCCAGTATTAAGTAAGGGGTGTCAGAAGGAACGCACGACAACTATGCGAAGAAGTGGAACGTTCTTGAAAAGCTCTTGCGCGATGTCCGCGTTTCTGCGGTGACGCTGGACAAGCTTGAGGAAATCAGAAATATTCGCGCAGCAGAAACCAACCGCTACGGTGCACCCATCACCGCGAACACGATCGATAAAGACATCTCGTTCATCCGCCAGATCCTGCGGTGGGGGGTTGAGAGAAAATCTCTCGCAATCACCGTTCCACCCGCTCCGAAACGCAAGGGACGATTCGTGGTGGTCAAACGCGGTCGTCCGACGTTCTCGTTGAAGCAGTGGAGGTCAGTCACACTTGCTGCTCGGAAACGTGCGTTGGCAGCGGAGAAGAAACGCGCAGCACAAGAACGGACACCGACTCGAGGTCGCAAAGTCGATGTCGAAAAAGCGTGGGAACTGTATTTTTTCATTCTCTTTG
>JAYZGM010000124.1:0-6842 GCA_036336225.1 Acidobacteriota bacterium
GTGATGCCCGGGGACAACGTGGCGATGGAAGTGGAACTGATTACGCCGGTGGCGCTCGAGAAGGGGCTGCGGTTCGCGATCCGCGAGGGCGGTCGCACGGTCGGCTCTGGGGCCATTACCGATATCGTCGAGTAACCGACCGGCCAGGGGACGCAGCCCCATGGTGAGCTTATGTTTAGCGACAAGATTCGGATACGTCTCAAGGCCTACGACCATCGTGTGCTCGACCAGTCGACTTCAGAGATCGTCGAAACGGCTCGGCGCACCGGGGCGCGGCTCGCGGGGCCGATTCCGTTGCCGACGGACCTGAATAAATGGACCGTGTTGCGATCGCCACATGTCGACAAGAAGTCCCGTGAGCAGTTCGAAATCAGGACCCACAAGCGTCTGATCGACATCTTCGAGCCGACCCCGCAGACGGTTGATGCGCTGATGAAGTTGGATCTACCGGCTGGTGTCGACGTGGAGATCAAGGCGTTCGGGAAGGACAACGCTTAGCCGTAGACACACGGACAAACGTCAGACACAGGCAGAACGATCATGGTGACCGGTATCCTCGGGCGAAAAATCGGAATGACGCAGTTGTTCAGTGCGGACGGCGTCGTCACGCCGGCGACCGTAATCAAGGCCGGGCCCTGTGTCGTCGTGCAACGAAAGACCGTGGGGCGTGACGGATATGAGGCCGTGCAGCTTGGGCTCGTCGAAGACGCCCCGGCCCACGCCAATAGACCCACTATCGGTCATTACAAAAAGGCCAACGTGCCACCGACCCGGATTCGGCGGGAGGTCGGCGTGGTCGAGGGGAGCGAGGGACCGGCTGAAGGTGAGCAGGTCGTCGCCTCCGTGTTCTCCGATGGCGAGCAAGTCGATATCGTTGGGCTCAGTCGCGGTAAGGGTTTCCAGGGCGTGATGAAACGTCACGGTTTTAGTGGTGGTCGTGCCACGCACGGGTCGATGTTTCATCGGGCCCCCGGTTCGATCGGGGCATCGTCGTATCCGTCCCGGGTTATCAAGGGGATGCGCGGGCCAGGTCGTATGGGTGGCGATCGGGTCACGGTCAGGAACCTGCGTGTGTTGCAGGTTGACGCGGAACAGCATGTGCTCGTAGTGAAAGGCGCTATTCCGGGCGCTCCGGGTGGCATCGTAATGGTTCGCAAAGCGGTGGCGGCTAGACGGGAACCAGCTCCGGTAGCCGTGGAAGCGACGAAAAAGCGGAAGTAGGGATCCTCTCTGGACTCCGACGATGGGTAGGTTGTGACCATGACGCTGGATGTCGTTGATTTACAGAACGAGAAGGTCGGGTCGGTTGACGTCAGTGACGAGGTGTTTGGCGGTCGTGTGAACCGCGGCATCATCTGGGAATCGGTGGTGCATGAGCTCGCCAGCGCACGGCGGGGCACGCACGCCACCAAGACTCGCGGCAAGGTAAGCGGCACCGGTAAGAAGCCCTGGCGGCAAAAGGGTACGGGACGCGCACGAGTCGGGGAGAGCCGGAATCCTTTATGGCGCGCGGGTGGAACGGTCTTTGGTCCACAGCCGCGGAGCTACGCCTATCGGCTACCAAAGAAGGTGGTGCGGGGTGCGCTTCGGGCCGCGTTGACCCAGAAATTTCACGACGGCGACGTGCTGGTCGTTGACCAGCTAGGTGTCGATGAGGCGCGGACTCGGCAGGCGGCCGAGCTGCTTGAGCGGCTGGAAGTGGCCCATAAGGCCGTGTTGGTCGATGTGCAGCCCGACGCCAAACTGGCGCTGGCCGTGCGAAACATCACCGGGGTGCAGCTGGTCGCCACGTCGCGACTCGGCGCGCGGGACGTTGTTGATGCCCGTCAGGTCGTGATGACCCGCGCCGCGGTCGAACGTCTGGCACAGGTGTTGGGATCATGAGAGAGACCGATGTCATCCGGCGTCCTCTGATCACGGAGAAGACCACCATTCAGCGGGAGGACGGGCAAACGATTGTCCTTGAAGTGGCGCTTCGTGCGACGAAGGTTGAGATCAAGCAAGCGGTTGAACGGCTGCTCGGCTCGAAGGTTGCGAGTGTGAGGACTGCCATCAGCCACGGAAAGATCAAGCGGCAAGGACGATTCGCGGGGCAGCGCCCAGATTGGAAGAAGGCGTATGTTCGTCTGCGTGTGGGCGAGAAAATACCAGAGTTCCTCGAAGGGGCGTAGACAGAGGTGATGATCGCGACTAATGCGATCGTGGTTGGGTGACGCGAATCGAAGCAGGGCCATGACTATCCGCAAGTACAAGCCGACATCGGCGGGACGGCGGTTCCAAACGGTACAAACGTTTGACGAGATCACGACCACTAAGCCTTACAAGCCGTTGACCGAGCCACTACCCAAATCGGGTGGTCGGAACAATCGTGGCCGGATCACGATGTGGCAGCGGGGCGGTGGGCACAAACGCACGTATCGGGTCATCGACTTTAAGCGAGATAAACGAGACGTGCCGGGCAAGGTGTCAACGGTTGAGTACGACCCGAACCGCTCTGCCCGGATTGCGTTGGTGACCTACGCGGACGGTGATAAGCGCTACATTTTGCAGCCGGTCGGAGTGGGGGTGGGAGACACCGTGATTGCCGGTGACCGGGTCGATATTTTGCCCGGCAATACGTTGCCACTTAAGAATATCCCGTTAGGCACCCAGCTACACAATGTCGAGCTCAAACCGGGTAAGGGTGGGCAGATCGCCAGAAGCGCCGGAGCTTCGGTCCAGCTCGTGGCCAAGGAAGGTAACTATGCCTCGCTCCGAATGCCATCCGGTGAGATCCGACGAATTCTGAAAGAGTGTGTGGCGACGATAGGGCAAGTTGGCAACGTCGATCACGAGAATGTTTCTCTTGGAAAGGCCGGTCGTACCAGGTGGCTTGGACGACGTCCCAACGTCCGCGGGGTGGCGATGAATCCTGTCGATCATCCCCTTGGTGGTGGTGAAGGCAAGGCCGCCGGTGGGCGGCATCCGGTGTCTCCATGGGGAATGCCGACCAAGGGTTTCAAGACCCGAAGCCGAAAGCCTTCGGACAAGTTCATTACGCAACGCCGGAAGCGGCGAAAGTAGGCGTCTATGAGTCGATCGCTGAAAAAGGGACCATTCGTCGACATCCCGTTGCTCGAGAAGGTCGAAGGGATGAATCAGACCGGCGATCGTCGGGTGGTCAAGACCTGGTCGCGTCGCTCCACTGTGATTCCTGAGATGGTCGGTCATACCATCGCCGTACACAACGGCAAGAAATTTATTCCAGTGTATTTGACCGAGAACATGGTGGGGCACAAGCTCGGCGAGTTTTCGCCGACCCGGTTATTTCGGGGACACACGAGCACGCGCGATAAAGCGGCCGCAGTTGGTAAGGGCAAATAGCGATGATCGAAGGACGCGCGACGGCGCGATACGTCCGGACCTCGGCGCAGAAAGCCAAGCTGGTGATGGACTTGATCCGTGGTCAGAGCGTTGACCGAGCGCTCGCCACCCTGAAGTTCTCCCGGAAACGAATTGCGGGTCACATCGCCAAGGTTCTACGGTCGGCGGTGGCGAACGCAGAGCAGAAAGATGGCGCCACCGGTGATGTTGACCGAATGTTCGTGTCGAAGAGCTACGCCGACCAGGGCCCGTCGATGAAGCGGATCCGGCCGGCTCCGATGGGGCGTGCATTTCGGATCATCAAACGCTCGGCGCATCTCACCGTACACGTGGTCGAACGGCCGGAGGTTGTCGCCCGGGTGGTGGGACCCGAGGGGGCGTCGGAGACGGACGCCAGCATCGCTGGGTCCGCGGCTCCGAAGCGTCGCCGAAAAGCGGCGACCCACTCAGCCGAGGAGATGTCGACGGAGTAGTGGTGTGGGCGCTCCTTGGTCGAGCGCGAGGTTGACGAGATGGGGCAGAAGGTTCACCCGTACGGGTTCAGACTCGGATTCAACAAGACATGGCGGTCACGCTGGTATGCGGATCGTGACTACGCCAAGCTCCTCCACGAGGATCTCTCGCTTCGTTCTGATCTCAAGAAGCGCTTCAAACACGCTGGTGTTTCGAAGATCGAGATCGAGAGGGCTGCTAACAAGCTCAAGATCGACATTTGCACGTCTCGACCAGGCATCATCATCGGGCGAAAAGGGACGGAGGTCGATAAGCTCAAGACCGAGATCCAGCGACGCACCAAGCGGGAAGTGTTTATCAATATTCAGGAAATCCAGAAACCCGAGCTCGACGCCCAGCTCATCAGTGAGTCCGTCGCGCTCCAGCTCGAGAAACGGGTGGCCTTTCGTCGGGCCATGCGGAAGGCGGTCGAGGCTGCGCTCAGGTTTGGTGCACGCGGGATCAAGGTGCGTGTGGGCGGACGGCTAAACGGGGCGGAGATCGCACGCACCGAGTGGTACTTGCATGGGCAGCTTCCACTACAGACGCTCCGCGCCGATATCGATTACGGCTTCGCCGAGGCCAACACAACCTATGGGCAAATCGGCGTGAAGGTGTGGCTCTACAAGGGTGATCGTCACGAGCCACGGCTCGCCCGTGACGAAGAGTATCGGGCTCCGCGTCGCGGGGCGCGGGCCTGACATAGTCGGGTCTTGCCGAGGAACGCCACGCGGGTCCTGGCGAAGGACGGTTCATTATGTTGATGCCAAAGAAGGTAAAGCACCGCAAGCAACACCGCGGGCGGATGACCGGGAAGGCCTGGAGAGGCTCGACCGTGTCGTTTGGCGACTATGGGCTGCGCGCGATGGAGCCGTGTTGGTTGACCGACCGCCAAATTGAAGCGGCCCGCGTCGCGATGACGCGTTCTATCAAACGTGGCGGCAAGATCTGGATCCGGGTGTTCCCCGATAAACCGATCACCAAGAAGCCACAAGAAACCCGGATGGGCAAGGGAAAGGGCGCGCCCGAACAGTGGGTCGCCGTCGTGAAGTCCGGGCGCATTCTGTTCGAGATGGAGGGGGTCGACGCCACGGTCGCGAGACAAGCGATGCGTTTGGCCGCCGCCAAGCTTCCCATCCACACGAAGTTTGCCACGAGATTTGGCGAGGTTGACGCATCATGACCGCCATCAGCGAGCTACGTGAGCTGGGTGTGTCCAACCTTGAACAACGTGAACGAGAGCTGGCGGAACAGCTGTTTCGTTTGCGTCTGCAAAAGTCCATGGGACAGCAGGAGGCGGCGGGCAAGCTCAAGGACACCCGACGCGACCTGGCGCGGATCAAGACGCTGTTGCGGGAGCACCAGCTGGGTATCGAGATGCCGGTCAGCGAGACGAAAGAAGTATCGGATGGGAACTAAGGCAGAAGTTCAGGGTGTCGTCGTCAGCGACAAGATGGATCAAAGTGTCGTGGTGGCAGTGGAACGGCGGGTGCGTCATAGCCTCTACGGCAAGATCCAACGTCGCACCTCGAAGTTTATGGCTCATGACCCGGCCAATGATGCCAAGGTGGGCGATGTTGTGACCATCGTCGAGTCTCGTCCGCTGAGCCGACGGAAGCGGTGGGCGATCGTGCGGGTAGTCCAACGGGCGCGCGTGTGATTGAGGGTCTCAGCCGATGTGGGGTCGACGAACACCGCGCCGGCGGCGTTGGGCGATGCCCGGCCAGAGAAGCGGGAACGGTCGCACGAGTGGGTGGTTTGAGATGGAGAGTCACGGCTAAAGCGAGCACAGAATCATGATCCAGATGCAAACGATCCTCGAGGTCGCGGACAACTCCGGGGCCAGGAAGATCGCGGTCATCAACCCGTTAGGCGGGGCCACTGGCCGGTTCGCGAAGCTCGGGGACCTGGTCACCGCCGCCGTCAAGGAAGCGGTCCCTCGATCCGCTGTCAAGAAAGGGCAGGTCGTGCGGGCGGTCATCGTGAGGACCAGCAAGGAGCACCGACGCCGTGACGGGAGCTATATCCGGTTCGATCGAAACGCGGCGGTTCTCGTCAACGAACAAGGTGAACCGATCGGCACGCGTGTTTTTGGGCCCGTTGCTCGAGAACTCCGCGAGCGCAAGTTCATGAAAATCATTTCTCTGGCGCCCGAGGTGCTGTAGCCGTCACGCAGTGAGAGTGTGAGCCATGTCGAGATTACAGACCCCCATCCGGAAGAACGACAACGTCGTCGTGGTGGCGGGTAAGGACCGAGGAAAACGCGGCCGAGTTTTGCGGCTCGTGCCCGGGAAGAATCGGCTGATCGTCGAGGGTGTGAATATCGTGAAGCGACACACCCGACCCAACCCCGGTCAAAACGTGAAGGGCGGTATCGTCGAGCACGAGGCGGCGCTCCACGCGTCGAATGTGCAGCTTGTGTGCCCCGAGTGTGGCGCGCCGACTCGCATCGGACGGCGACTGTTGGGTGACGGGCGAAAGGTTCGAATCTGCCGGAAGTGTGACGGGGTGGTGGATCGATGAGTCGACTGAAAGATCGGTATCAAGAAACAGTCGTCCCCGGCCTGACTAAGGAATTTGGGTACACCAATGTCATGGCGGTGCCCAAGATTCAGCGCGTTGTTGTCAATATGGGGATTGGGGAAGCGACCCAGAATGTGAAGTTGATCGACGCCGGGAGTGACGATCTAACACAGATTACGGGCCAGAAGCCGCTGACCACACGTGCTCGTAAATCGATCGCGCAGTTCAAGCTGCGGCAGGGAATGCCCATCGGGTCGGTTGTGACCCTTCGTCGTGATCGGATGTATGAGTTTCTCGACCGGCTCATCTCGATCGCGCTCCCGAGGGTTCGTGACTTTCGGGGGGTGTCTCCAAAAGGGTTTGACGGTCGTGGGAACTACACGATGGGGCTACCGGACCAGCTGATGTTTCTTGAGATCGACTATATGAAGGTCGACAAGGACCGCGGGATGAACATTTCGGTG
>JAYZGM010000125.1:0-7762 GCA_036336225.1 Acidobacteriota bacterium
GTGATGCCCGGGGACAACGTGGCGATGGAAGTGGAACTGATTACGCCGGTGGCGCTCGAGAAGGGGCTGCGGTTCGCGATCCGCGAGGGCGGTCGCACGGTCGGCTCTGGGGCCATTACCGATATCGTCGAGTAACCGACCAGCCAGGCAGCATCATGCGGGACATCATTTCATTGGCGTGCACCGACTGCAAACGACGTAACTACAGTACGACCAAGAACAAGCGAAAGACGACTGGTCGGTTGGAGCTCAAGAAATACTGTCGATGGTGTCGATCACACACTGTGCACCGGGAGTCGAAGTAACAGGTTGACCGGGCGACGATACGGTACCGATGGCGAGTGACATCGGTCACCGGAGGCCACAGGCCAGTAGCTCAATTGGCAGAGCACCGGTCTCCAAAACCGGGGGTTGGGGGTTCGATTCCCTCCTGGCCTGCCAACCGTGTCTGGTGCTGGGTGCGGTGTTGTCGTTCGAACTTGGGCGACGCGGATGAGGAAAGGACCGGCTAGTTCGTGAAGACAGCACGGCTCGAGAACGTCAGAGATTCCTCGTCGATGGTGACCGGATGGTTCGGTCGGGGGCGCGTGTTCCTGGCCCAGGTCAAGAACGAGATGGAGCGGGTCACGTGGCCAACTCGAAAAGAAGTGTATGCCACGACCTTGGTGGTCATTCTGACGTCGTTTCTTTTTGGTATGTATCTGTGGGGGATTGATCTGGTCCTCACACGCATCGCCAGGTTTATCTTTGAGACGTTCGGAGCGCAATGACCGACGTTAGCACCAAACAGTGGTACATCGTGCACACCTACTCGGGTTTTGAGAAGAAGGTGTCCGAGTCGCTCCAGCAACGGGTGCAAGCCTATGGGCTTCAGTCCGAAATCGGTGAAGTTCTTATACCGACCGAGGATGTCGTAGAGATGCGTGGTGGGAAGCGTGTCGTGAGCTCAAAGCGGTTTTTCCCCGGCTACATCTTGGTCGAGATGAATATGTCCGACCATGCATGGCACGTCGTCCGAAATACGCCGAAGGTCACGGGGTTTGTCGGCGCGGGGTCCAAGCCGACCCCGCTGAGGAGAGAAGAGGTCGACCAGATCCTGCATCAGGTCACGGTTGCCGCGGAGAAACCCAAGCCGAAATACACGTTCGAAAAAGGCGATCAGGTACGAATTAACGAAGGCCCGTTTACGAGCTTCAATGGCATGGTCGACGATGTCAATATCGACCGCAACACGCTTAAAGTGATGGTGACCATTTTTGGGCGCTCGACACCGGTTGAGCTCGACTTTCTCCAGGTCGAGAAGCTCTAGCTGGATACCCGCTGAGAGACGGTTCGCGTAGAGGGTTGGACGCACATGGCGAAGAAGGTTATCGGGATGGTCAAGCTACAGATTGCCGCGGGGAAGGCGACGCCAGCCCCTCCCGTTGGGACGGCGCTGGGCCCGCACGGCGTCAATATCATGGATTTCTGCAAGGCGTTCAATGCGAAGACTGCGAGTCAGGAGGGGCTCATTATCCCCGCCGTCGTGACCATCTACGCTGACCGGACGTTGAGCTTTATCACGAAGACCCCGCCGGCGGCCGTTCTGCTGAAGCGTGCGGCCAACATCGCCAAGGGGTCTGGAGAGCCCAATCGCAACAAGGTGGGGAGCGTGACCCTGGCGCAAGTGGAAGAGATTGCCAAGACCAAAATGCCGGACTTGAATGCGGCGGACTTGGCCGGAGCGGTCAAGATCGTTTCAGGGACGGCCCGTTCCATGGGGCTCGAGATCGCGGGCTGATCGGGTTCAGCCAGGCCTCGTGGTGTGGCGTCGGAACAGGTGAGGACATGGCACGAAACGGGAAGAAGTTCAAGGCGGCGGCAGAGCAGGTCGAAGACCGGTTCTACAGCCTCGACGAGGCCATACCGCTTCTCCAGAAGGTGGGCTATGCCGGGTTCGATGAAGCCGTAGAGATGGCGTTACGACTGGGAGTGAATCCAAAACATGCCGATCAAATGGTCCGTGGCACGGTGATTTTGCCCCACGGGCTGGGGCGGTCGAAACGGGTGCTGGTCGTGGCCAGTGGCGAGAAGCAAAAAGAGGCTCAGGACGCTGGGGCGGATGAAGTCGGAGCCGAGGACATGGTCGAGCGGATCCAGGGTGGCTGGCTGGACTTTGACGCCGTGGTGGCGACGCCCGATATGATGCGGGTCGTGGGGAAGCTCGGCAAGGTGTTGGGGCCACGTGGGTTGATGCCAAACCCGAAGACCGGCACTGTGACGTTCGAGGTTGCCCAGGCTGTGCAGGAGATCAAGGCTGGCAAGGTGACCTATCGGGTCGATAAAGCCGGTGTGGTCCACGCGCCGGTAGGTCGCTGTTCATTCGATGCGAGCGCATTGGTCGAGAACGCGGAAGCCCTAATGGCCAGTGTGATCCGAGCCAAGCCGCCCGCGGCGAAAGGAAAGTATGTTCGCAGTGTGACGGTTTCATCGACCATGGGTCCGGGAATCAAGATTGACTCGTCGAAAGTTGACGTGTTGGCGAAATAGCCTTTCGTTCACGAGCGGTCCGCGCCGACACTGGTCCGAGGCGATGGCGCGGGACACAGCCCTACGTTACGGGGAAAAGGAAACAGAGTCAGATGCCGGTCAGCAGGAGCGCCAAGGAAGAGCAGGTTGGAGAACTGAGCGAAGCGCTGGCCGGTGCTGACAGCGTGGTCTTGCTCGATTTTACGGGCCTCGACGTGCCGCGAGTCACCGAACTCCGCCGGCAAGTTCGGGAAGCACGTGGCACCTATCGGGTCGTCAAGAATCGGCTCGCTAGACGGGCAGTCGAGGGCACGGCGCTTGAGCCTTTGGGGGAGTCGTTTCGAGGCACGACCGCAATTTCCTATACCGATGGCGACCCGGTGGGGCTGGCGAAGGCGCTGGTTAACTTTTCCAAGACCACGCCCGAGTTGAAGGTGAAGACCGGCATGGTGGCCGGGCGGAAAGTGGCGCCCGCGGAGGTCGAGAGTCTCGCGACTCTGCCGGGTAAAGAAGAGCTGCAAGCCACATTGTTGATGCAGCTGCAGGCCCCGATGACCCAGTTGGTCAGAGTGCTGAGCGCGGTCCCACGCGACTTGCTCAGTGTCCTGGCTCAGTCGGAGAAAAAGCGTTCGGAGTCTGGGGAATAGGGTCCACATATTGAGCAGGCAGACAGCCCGGTGGTCGAGAACAGCTACCGGTCTCACTACGCGTAAGGAGTTGTAATGGCTGACGTGACGCAAGAACAGGTCATCGACTATATCAAGGGCATCTCTGTGCTTGAGCTCTCGGAGCTCGTCAAGACCCTCGAAGAGGAGCTTGGCGTATCGGCGGCGGTGGCGATGCCTGTAGCAGTGGCGGGAGCCGCGGCACAGGGAGCCGCGGCGGAGGCGGCCGAAGAGCAGACCGAGTTCACGGTCATGCTGACCGAGATCGGCGCGAAGAAGATCAATGTCATCAAGACCGTGAGGGAGGTCACCAGTCTCGGCTTGAAGGAGGCCAAGGACCTGGTTGAAAGTGCTCCGAAGGCCGTCAAGGAAGACATTCCAAAAGACGAGGCTGAGGCGATTGTGAAGAAGTTCGAGGGCGTCGGCGCCAAGGCCGAAATCAAGTAATCGAGCCATCTTGCGAAGGTCCGGCACGGACCAGTCGTTCTCGCCGGTCGGGGCCCCGTTGGTCAGGCCGGCGTGTGCGTGTCGTTGAAGTAGTGCAGCAGACGGTCACGACCCGAGGGGGATGACCCGCTTCGGAGAGGCCGTCCGTTGATGACGTCCGAGAACCACCCCATCCTGGCCATCAGTCCGAGGGTGCAGAATGCAGAGTCAGCCCAAGAACGTCTACCGGGAGCGTATCGAGTTCTCGAAAATACGGACGACAATCCCCATCCCCAATCTCATCGAGATCCAGAAGAAGTCATACGAGCGTTTCTTGCAGATGACTCGTCTGCCCGCCGAACGGGATGACGCAGGTCTGCAGTCGGTTTTTAAATCGGTTTTTCCGATTAGTGACTTCCGCGAGAACTCATCGCTCGAG
Organism: Acidobacteriota bacterium; assembly: GCA_036336225.1. Taxonomy (GTDB): domain Bacteria; phylum Acidobacteriota; class Vicinamibacteria; order Vicinamibacterales; family UBA8438; genus JAJEEA01. Next base: position 4,039 of record JAYZGM010000125.1, read on the forward strand.
TTTATCGAGTACTCCATTGGAAACTGGGAGTGCAAGTGCGGACGATTGTCTGGATTACACCACCTCCGTCAGCCGTGCACGTCGTGTGGCGCGATACTCGTGGCGGATCCGTATGGGCAGCACGAAGTGCAGTGCCCGAAGTGTGGAACGGCCAACAACGCCCGAGGTGTGGTGTGCGATACCTGCGAGAACACGGTTTCGCTCAAGCTGAAATACGACGTCGAGGAATGCCAAGAGCGCGGCATGACGTACGCGGTTCCGCTCAAGGTCACGATTCGACTCGTGGTCTGGAATAAGGACCCGGAGACCGGGGTCAAGACGATCCGAGATATCAAGGAGCAGGAGGTCTACTTCGGCGATGTGCCGCTGATGACCGGCAACGGCACGTTCATCATTAATGGCACAGAACGGGTCGTCGTGTCCCAGCTCCACCGGTCACCGGGAGCCTTCTTTCACTCGGAAGACCGCCAGCTGTTTGTGGCGCAGATCATTCCGTATCGTGGCTCATGGGTCGAGTTCGAGTACGACGCGAAGAACCTGTTGTATGTCCGCATCGATCGGAAGCGGAAGTTCTTGGCCACGGTATTCCTCCGCGCCCTTGGCTTACGTGGCGCTGACGAGATCCTCAAGACGTTTTACGCCATCGACCGGATCTCGCTTCGTGAAGGCGAACCACGGTGGGCGGTGAGCCCCACGCTACAAGGGCGGCGGGTAAAATCGGAAGTCATCATCGACAAGAGCCACAAGATCGGTGCCGGCAAGAAGATCAGCAAGTCAGCCCTCGAGGCGCTCCAGAAGGCCGGGATCGAGTGGGTGGAGGTGGCAGAGGCGGAGTTTGAGGGCACCTTTGCCGCAATAGACGTCGTCGACCCGGCGACTGGAGAAGTGATCCTCGAAGCGAATGACGAGGTTACGCGGCTCGCTGTCTCGATGGTGCAGGAGAAACAGGTCGAAGAGATCGAGATCTTCTCACCCGAGCGGGACGACATTGGTACTGTCCTGTCGACCACCTTACGGAAAGACACGATCCGGACCCACGAAGAAGCGCTCATTGAGATCTATCGCCGGCTTCGACCCGGTGACCCGCCCACACTGGACAGCTCGCGGTCGCTCTTCGAGAACATGTTCTTTAACCCGCAGAAGTACGACTTCTCGCGGGTCGGTCGTTTGAAGCTGAATACCAAACTCGGGGCTGATACCCCACTCGACGAGAGGATTCTCCATCCGGCCGACTTCTACGCCGTCATCAAATATCTACTTGCGTTACGACGTACACCGACGAATGCGGATGATATCGATCATCTTGGCAACCGCCGTGTGCGCTCGGTCGGCGAACTGCTCGAGAATCAGTTCCGGATCGGGTTGGTTCGGATGGAGCGGGCCATCAAGGAGAAGATGTCGGTCTATCAGGAGATGGCGACGGCGATGCCGCACGACCTGATCAACGCCAAACCGGTGATGGCCGCGATCCGGGAGTTCTTTGGCTCGTCTCAGCTGTCTCAGTTCATGGACCAGACCAACCCGTTGTCTGAGATCACCCACAAACGACGATTGTCGGCCTTGGGGCCTGGTGGGTTGTCACGGGAGCGGGCGGGGTTCGAGGTGCGCGACGTCCACCCCACGCACTATGGTCGGATTTGTCCGATCGAGACGCCAGAGGGGCCAAACATCGGGCTGATCTCATCTCTTTCGTGTTACGCGCGAATTAATGAATTCGGGTTTATCGAGTCCCCGTATCGACGTATCAAGGACGACCGTGCCGCCGACTTTGTCCAGATCACGAACGCTGGTGGCACGAAGTTCAAACTCGGCGATGTGGTCGATGTCACCGAGGTGGACGAGGCGAACGCCTCTGCGAAGTCACGCAAGAAGAAGGCGGCCGAGCATGAGCCGTATTCCTTCTATTTGTCCGCGTGGGAGGAAGACCAGTACATCATTGCGCAGGCCAACGCCCGGCTCGATGAAGTCGGGAACCTTGTCGATACGCGGGTCAACTCCAGACAGGCCGGCGATTTTATTCTGGCCCCGCGAGACAAGGTCGACTTTATCGACGTGTCACCGAAGCAACTTGTGTCAGTGGCCGCTTCGCTGATCCCGTTTCTCGAACACGACGATGCCAACCGCGCGCTGATGGGCTCGAATATGCAGCGTCAGGGGGTGCCGCTCCTCCGGGCGCGCTCGCCCCTCGTGGGCACCGGGATGGAGTACATCACAGCCCGCGACTCGGGGGCGGTCGAGGTGGCTCGTCGGAGCGGCACGGTCGACTATGTCGATTCCCAGCGGGTCGTGGTGCGAGTCGAAGGCGACTCCGATGAAATGTCCCGCGAAATGGGCGCCGATATCTATGGCCTCACCAAATTCCGTCGGTCAAATCAGAACACGTGTATCAACCAGAAGCCGATTGTGCGGGTTGGGCAGCGGGTGGACCGCGGTCAGGTTCTCGCCGATGGACCGTGCACAGAGTTGGGTGAGCTGGCGTTGGGGCGAAATGTGTTGGTCGCCTTCATGCCCTGGCGTGGCTACAACTTCGAAGACGCGATCTTGGTCTCCGAGCGCATGGTCAAGGACGACTACTACACCTCGATTCATATCGAGGAGTTCGAGACCGAGTCGCGTGATACCAAACTCGGACCGGAGGAGATTACCCGCGATATCCCCAACGTGTCCGAGGGCTTCCTCAACGACCTCGACGACAGCGGCATTATTCGGATCGGCGCGTATGTCAAACCAGGCGACATCCTGGTGGGGAAGGTAACTCCCAAGGGGGAGACCCAGCTCACGCCCGAGGAAAAGCTGCTGCGCGCGATCTTTGGGGAGAAGGCGGGCGACGTCCGGGACGCTTCGTTGTTGTGTCCTCCTGGCATCGACGGGATCATCGTCGGGGTCAAGATCTTCTCTCGAAAGGGGATCGAGAAGGATGACCGCGCCAGAGCCATCGAGGCGGATGAGCTCGAGATGATGGAGAAGAATCTTCAAGACGAGATTCGGATCCTTCATGAGGAAGTCAAGAAACGAGTTTCCGCCATGCTCGAGGGGCAGCGCCTCGGGACCGACCTCTTTGACGACTACGGCGACGAAAAGCTCCTCACAAAGGGAACGGTGCTGACCCCCGAGCTCGTGCGAGAGCTGCCCTATCAGGCGGTGACTCGTATTCGACTCTCCGGGGCCGACCGTCAGCTCGGGAATCAGCTCCGCACACTTGAAGAACGGACCGAACGTCAGGTGGAAGTGATCCGCCAGATGTTCGAAGAGAAGAAGGAGAAGATTCGGCGCGGCGACGAGTTGCCTCCCGGTGTCATCAAGCTGGTCAAGGTCTATGTCGCCATGAAGCGGAAGCTCTCGGTGGGCGACAAGATGGCTGGGCGTCATGGAAACAAGGGCGTGATCGCACGTGTCCTTCCTGAGGAAGACATGCCGCATCTGCCAGACGGGACACCGGTCGAGATTGTACTGAACCCGCTGGGGGTGCCCTCGCGGATGAATGTGGGCCAGATCCTGGAGACCCACTTGGGGTGGGCGGCCGCCGCCCTCGGGCTGCATTTTGCGACTCCGGTGTTTGATGGGGCGACCGAAGCAGAAATCAAGGGATGGTTGGACAAGGCCGGGTTGCCCACTAGTGGGAAGAGTCGTCTGGTCGATGGGATGACCGGTGAGGAGTTCGAACAGGACGTCACCGTCGGCTACATCTACATGTTGAAGCTATCGCACCTGGTCGACGACAAGA